>JADLBA010000215.1 GCA_020848015.1 Crocinitomicaceae bacterium
GCGAATTGCTTTATTCACATTACCGGGGCCGCTGTTATACGCCGCAAGGGCCAACTGCCAGTCCCCAAAAGTATCGTACAGGAAACGCAGAAAACGGCAGGCGGCATCCGTTGACTTATACATATCAAAGCGTTCGTCCTGGTAAGAAGACACATTGAGATCATACATTTTACCGGTGCTTACCATGAATTGCCACAAACCTCCCGCGCCGGCAGATGAAATAGCACTTGAATTGAGCGCTGATTCCACTATGGCGAGGTATTTCATCTCCATTGGGATATCATACTTTGCCAGACACTCTTCAAATACAGGGAAGTAAAGCTCGCTGAGACCCAGCACTTTGGTGGTAATATCCCTGCGGCGCACTGCATAGAGATCAATAAATCCCTGAACAGTACTATTATAAACAAGGTCAAACGGCGTGTTTTTATCTAATTCGCCCAGCCGGGAAGCCACCACCTCCGGACTGAAAACCGGCACCTGGTCGGACGCATAGCCATGAGCGTTGAGCAGACAAGGGTCGGAAGAAAAGCAGAAGCGGTTCAGATAGCTGGATACTAATATCTTGTCAATCGCCTGTATCTCCGGATCATCTTGGGCAATAGCCATAGCTGGTGAATATGGCTTAATGGTGTCATTTTCCGACGTGGCATATCCGGTAACCACCGTCACCAATAATACAAGTACTGTTGTTAACCTCTTCATGATTTCCATTTCCTAAAAACCGGTTAATAAATTCCGCCGCAATAATAATAACTTACCAAATATAGGTGTGTTTCTGGCATGTTAAACTACGAGCACAAGTTCCTTATTGTTTCGTTTCCCACAATAGTGAATAACCTGTTAGTTTTAAACAGAGTTATCAAAAGAAAAAAGGTTCCGACAAGGCATAAGTTATTGACGACCAAAAGTTTTCATTAAATAATCAGAAAAAGCGAGCAAGCGGGCTTCCTCGAATCTCCCCGCCATCAACTGGATACCAAACGGCATTCCCGACTTTTTCTTTCCAAGCGGAATGGAGATTCCGGGTACTCCCACGAGGTTGGCCTGTACTGTATAAATGTCTTCGAGATACATCGTTATTGGATCCTTGATGTTTTCTCCAATTTTGAATGCTTCATTAGTAGTTGTGGGCAGAATAATGAAATCGTACCGGCTGAGTATCTCATCCGTACGCTCTTTTAATATTCTCCTGACTTTCTGAGCCCTTCCGTAATAGGCATCATAATATCCCGAACTCAGCACAAAGGTACCAAGCATGATACGGCGCTTTACCTCGCCCCCAAAACCCTCTGAGCGGCTTTTAGTATAGGTGGACTCAATTCCTGCTGCACCACTACTCCTATAGCCGAAGTGTATGCCGTCGTACCTTGCGAGATTACTCGAAGCCTCGGCAGTAGTCAGCACATAATAGGTGGGTACCATATACTCAAGCAGTGGAAAATCAACCGCCTCTACCGTATGGCCTTCCGTTCTCAATCCATCAATAATCTCTTCGGTACGTGAGCGAACCTCTGCATTCAATCCCGGACTATCAAGACATTCCTTGATATACGCAATGCGCGCTTTACCTTTAAAATCGAGCATCTTACTATAAGTATCTGTCTTTATAGATGATGTGGTACTGTCCTTTTTATCGCTTCCAGCCATTACTTCAAGCAGTAGCGCAGCATCCTCAACAGTATGAGTCATAGGACCAATCACATCAAAACTCGATGCATAAGCGAGCAGTCCATAGCGGGATACCCTGCCGTAAGTAGGCTTTAATCCGACTATCCCGTTGAGGCTGGCGGGCTGACGAATAGAGCCTCCGGTATCGCTTCCGAGCGCTGCCAGACAAAGACCTGCTGCTACAGCTACCGCAGACCCGCCGGATGAGCCTCCGGAAACACGGGTAAGATCTACCGGATTCAGCACCGCCCCATAAGCCGAGTTTTCATTGGAAGATCCCATGGCAAATTCATCGCAATTGAGCCTGCCGATAATAATCGCATCCTCTTTGAGCAGACGATCTACTACGGTACTGCTGTATAGCGATTTGAATCCTTTCAGTATCAATGAAGATCCCGATACTTCGTGGCCTTTGTAGCAGATATTATCTTTTATGCCGAGCACCAACCCTGCGAGACGACCCGCCGTCCCTGCGTTCATTTTTTGGGTAATCTCTTCTGCGCGCTCGTGTGCTTCTTCCGGCCATACCTCGAGAAAAGCATTCAGATGACGGTTGTCTTCTATTTTGCAGAGATAATGGTCAACCAAACCACCGAGGCGTAATGCTCCGCTGCGAAGGTCCGACTGAACTTCGGAAAGGGTCAAATACTGCTTCACACCTGTGGTTTATTTCCACTCGTTCTTGTCGAGGTCTTTTGAGTCGCCTCTGCTGGCATCTTTAAATTCCTTCATTCCTTTTCCAAGACCTCTCATCAGCTCGGGAATTTTTTTACCCCCAAAAAGAATCAGTATCACTGCGAGAATCAGAACGATTTCTGTAACTCCTAATTTACCCATGGTTGATTGTTTTAACGCAATTGCGGGAGCCAAAGGTAGTTCATTCTGCTAAATTAACCCTCTGTCTGGAATCGAAATGATACCAGCAGCAGGTCTTTCCTCCTGCATTTAGGCAATATGCTAAAAAATTGGTTCCGAAAACTATCTTTGGCGGCTTTTCTAAACTTTTATCAAAGTCGCGGACGACTGAAACCGTCTCGCAATAACGAATGAATCTTACTATGAAAGTTTTTTTTCTTACCTGGGGTCTGATCATCCTGTCGGCTCTCTTCGACTCTTATGCAGCATTCGTTGTCAAGACAAAATTCAATGAACTTGGGCACATTGACTTTTCTTCCTTCCGCTCCTTCTGGAGTTATGTGGTAGGTTTTATTCGCAACCCCAAATTACTACTTGCCGTAACGGCTTTCGTTGCTGCTCCCGGATTGTGGTTCCTTGCACTCAACCGCATTGATCTGTCAATCGGCTATCCTATCCTCGTTGGATTTCACTTGTTGTTCGTTCTTGTGTTTGGTATTTTTGCCCTCGATGAATCATTCACCTGGAACAAAATGATTGGTGTGGCATTGGTTCTTTCAAGCCTCTATTTTTTCTATAAAAAATAATTTTTCTGATGGGTAAAAAAGTTACGATTGGCCTCGGCCAGTTATTGGTAGAAGGTGGTGAGCCGGATAGAAATATGGCGAGAGCCATACGAATGATCGAAGAGGCAGCAGAAAAAAAATGCGATATCATTCTATTGCCGGAGACGATGGATTTTGCGTGGACGCATCCCAGCGGTATCGAAGAAGCCGAGCCTATCCCTGGCAAATACAGCAATATGTTTTGCGAGCAGGCTGCTAAGTACGGAATTTTTATTTGTGTAGGGCTGACTGAAAAAAAAGGCAATAAAAATTATAACTCTGCTATCCTGATTGATCGCAATGGACATATTCTGCTGAAATACCACAAGATCAATTTGCTTAGTGTCGAATTTCCCTTTTACGAGATTGGCAATACACTGAATGTCGTGGAAACCGAGTTCGGAAAGATCGGCCTAAATATCTGCGCTGATAATTACATAGACTCATTGCCCATCGGGCATACACTGGCACGTATGGGCGCGCAGGTTATCCTTTCTCCTTCATCATGGACTGTAGATTATTCCATCACCGAAGAACACGACCCCTATGAAGAAAAATGGTTGAAGCCGTACAAGATACTCTCCGGTTACTATGGTATCGTAATCGTTGGCACTACCAGCGTTGGTTACATCGTAGGAGGCCCATACGAGGGTAAAAAAAGTATTGGCTGCTCGCTGATGGTCGGCCCTGATGGCATCATTGGCCAGGGCAAGTTCAATGAATTTGCAGGAGAACTCATCATCCATGAATTTGAAGTCCCCGAGCGAACGGCGAAAGGAACAGAAATAGGAAAAAGCCTATTGTCGAAAGGTGCTACTTTTGACCAACTTTTATAACTCTTCATGTCCGAAAATTCTCATTACAGGCAGTGCACAAGGTGCATAATGGATACCTCTGTGCCCGGTATCACCTTCAGCAATTCGGGAGAATGCAATTTTTGTTCGCTTCACGATAAGATGGAAAAACAGTTTCCTCTCGGTGAACGCGGAGAAGAAATAACAAAAATGCACGTTGATAAAATCAAAAAAAGCGGTAAAGGAAAAAAATACGATTGTGTAGTTGGCATCAGCGGCGGTCGTGACAGTTCATACACTATCTGGTATGTCAAAAAAATTCTCGGCCTCAACCCGATTGCCGTTCACTTCAACGATGGCTTTGGCAACCCCGTAGCGGGAGAGAACATGATCAATGCCTGCAAAAAACTTGGCGTTGAACTGCGCACAATCACCTCCGACTGGCGCGAATCGAAAGACCTGAAACTCGCTTTTCTAAAGGCATCTACTCCCGATATGGAAGAAGGTACTGACATCGGTATCGCTTCTTCGCTGTTCGGTGTTGCTGCTAAAGAAGGAATAAAATACGTCATCATCGGGCAGAGTTTTCGAACGGAAGGAATTGCTCCTCTCTCGTGGAATTACCTCGACGGACGATACTTGAAAGCCGTTCACAAACGCTTCGGAACGGTGCCCTTGCGCCCCTGGAAACCGGAAGATCCAGGATTCAACCTCGGTATAAAAGAAATGTTCTATTACTCCGTAGTGAAGGGTATCAGAACAGTGCCCCTGCTCTATTACCACAACTACGTGAGAGCCGATGTGGACGCTCTGCTCGAAAAAGAACTCGGATGGACCAATCCCGGCGCACACTACTTTGATGACCTTTATCAAAGTCTGATGTTTCTACTGAACACAAATAAATTCGGGATTGATCGCCGTCTTTTCAACTACAGTGCCTTAGTGAGAAGCGGACAGATGAGCCGTGAGAATGCTCTCGAAAAAGCAAAAGCTCAATATGCACTCAGCGATCCTAAGATCATTGACCTGTGCATCAAACGCCTTGGGCTTACCCGAGAGGAGTTCGACAAGATCACCAGTGCTCCGCCAAAAACATTCAGAGATTATCCCAACAGCTATAACTTAATTCGGTTGTTCAGGATACCCGTATGGATCATGGCGCGGCTCAATTTTATTCCCGGCTCCGCCTACGATAAATATTTCAACTGCGGCAAATAATGCCCTCCCATTGCAGCCATGAATTTGCTGAACTGGAAACATGATGAAATAAAAAAATGGCTGCTCCTCGCCTTTTTTATTCGTCTGTTGTTGTTTGTCTATTTTACAACGGAGTTTAACAATAACTGGCCGGCAAATCTCATCAGGAACAAATTCGTTATCGTGCACAATGACTCATCTGGTTATTATGAGCCGATGAAGTCCTGGGCGGATGGACACGGCTATTCAGGTGCATGCCGTATGCCGGGTCTGTTGCCTATTTATGCGCGTCTGCGTTTGTTTACAGGTGAATCAGGAGTGCTTATTGCCACTATCGTTCTACAGTTCCTCACCGGCATCATTGCGGTTTATTTTCTTGCCCGTGCTTCGTATATTCTCTTTCAGTCAGAGCGGCTCTTCAAAAGTGTCTTTTTTATTTTCGCACTCAGTTCATTCATTTCGATCTGGGATCATTTTCTGATCTCCGAAAGTTTTTCCATTTCATTTCTTGTGTTTAGTTGTTATTTCATTGCGCGTTTTTATCAATCACGGCATTGGAAATTCCTGCTGTGGTCCGGTGCTTTTTTTGCGTGGTCGGTATTCATCCGGCCAACACATATCCTGCTGGCTCCCACCCTTGGACTCTTTTTATTCTTTGGGCTTTCCCCTGTGCTGTCGTTTCCATCACTTGTAAAACTGATAAAGCGGGGTCTTCTTCTTTTTTTGCCGGTTGCTCTTGCTCTTGCCGCATGGTGCGGCCGTAACTACAGAGAATATCACCGTTTTATATTATTGCAGGACGAAGACCATATTTGTTTCGGGACACTCTCTGAACATCACGTAGCGCTGCGCAATATGATCATCGCCTGGGGGGATGATTACAAAGAGTGGTCAACGGGAACAGAACTATCATGGTTCATGGATAAAAATCTTCACTCTGTATATCATTTCGACAACAGATACCTTTCTCCTACTTGTACGCTTGATTCTCTTCAAGTGCTGAAAGAAAAATACACCATAGCCTCTTCCGATACTGCCGATAAATGGATGAAAAAGAGCGCACAGGCTGAAGTGATAGCAATGACCGCCAGACTCACATCAGACTATAAAAAAGAACATCCGCTGGATTATTACCTGATAAACAGGATGAGGCTCTTCCAGTTGTTTGTTTTTCCCGGAAAAGTTGAGAACCTTCCATTGCCCGCAATCAACAAAATGAATCCCATACAGTATGCTGTAAAAGCCGGATACTCCGCACTATTTACCGTCGTGAATTTCTTATACTTTGTAGCGCTTGCCTTTGCCGTCATCCGAAAAGAACGGGCGATGCTCGCATTACTGACCTTCCCGTTAATCCTCATTTTTGTTTTGGTAGTGATATTCGGCTATGCGGAACAACGGTATATTACACCGGCATATCCGATAATGGCTATTGGGGCTTGTTTTGTAATGGTGCTATTGTCTGATCGCCGAAAAAAACGATTATTGAGCCGGAAAAAAGGAGTGCCCCAACTCAGCCACACTGTTTGAAAAATTTATTCTGTATTACGAAGTCGTTAAATAAAAAGGCTTCAACACAGGTTGAAGCCTTTTTATTTTTTGGAGGTCCCGAGCGGATTCGAACCGCTGTAGCAGCTTTTGCAGAGCTGAGCCTAGCCGCTCGGCCACAGGACCTTGTAATTGAACGGCGGCAAATATACATCGCTTTCGATGTCATTTGATCCGGCTGTGATAATTTTAGGCGATACTACATCTTTCAAAAGTAATCTGATGTAATGCGAAAAAAGGGCATTACTACTCAATGAATCCGGTGTGTTTCAATAATGGATTTTATTGCTTGAACTCAAGAATTACTTCATAAAAACCCATTCGAAAATTAACATGGAGTTGAATAAGTAAACCATTTTTTTTATGACATTTGACCACAGATGCTAAATCTAATTGCCGACTACTAAAAATTCCTTACAGTTCCTAAAAATATTTCTGCTTAAAAGGACGACGAAAATATTAATTCAGAAAAATCAATTTTAAGAACTTACCTAACCGAAAAACCATGAGAATAAATACTCTCCAATTACAAACGACCATTTTAGGAACGATTTGCACCCTGTTCAGTTACTCATCCCTACTAAGCCAAGGAGTAAAAATCAGTTCCAACTCAAGTGTTGCACACCCCTCCTCTATCTTGGAACTGGAGTCTTCTTCCCAAGGCTTGCTTGCTCCCCGATTGACAAGTTCTGAACGAGAAAATATTCAATCGCCGGCAGAAGGGTTATTGCTCTATAATCTCGACACTAAATGCTATAATTATTTCAACGGCACCAACTGGTTGGAATGGTGTGGAACCTGCATTCCACAGCCTTCAGTGGCTTCCGCAGGATCCGATCAGCCTGATATTGACGGCACCGACACTGCTCTTGCCGCCAATACCCCCGATGCTGGTAATGGCTCTTGGAGCATTATATCCGGCTCAGGAGGATCCTTTTCTTCCACTACTGATCCTTCTGCTGAATTTACCGGAATTCCGGGAGAAAATTATGTGCTTCGCTGGACAATCAGCACCACCTGTGGTTCGAATTCGGACGATGTCAATATTTCGTTTGCTGCGCTGGGTATTCAATATGCGAATGGCAATGAAGCCTACTGGACAGAAAAATCAAATGGATTCCAAGATGTAACTATCGGCGGAGGTGCAACTGTATATTCATGGGATGCCTCCAATTTTGTTTACCGCAATAATGATGTTATTCTCGTTCCGGATCTTGTTTCCTCGCCCAATGGAAATACAGTTAATGCAAATACATTTTTTGGATTTGGTATTGGTGGAAGTATGAACGGAACACAATTTAACTTTGATAAAATATCACTTCCTCCCACCAACCAAGGCTCGAATTACTCTGCCGTGTATGACAGAATCAACGCCTTTGTGAGTCCGCTTTCTTCATTCAGTATGAGTTATTGCAAGGCATTACAGAATTCTCACGCCGGCACGTGTACGAATTCCGCCGGGACTTATTCAATCAATTCGCCAACGGTGTATCCGGCGGGGCCAGGCTCCGGAACTTATACTATTTATCAGGCCGACGGGAAGTTCGATGCAGGTAAAATTGACAATGGATCGGATAATGAAAAGATTCACCAGCAAAGCCTGGAGACAGGATCATATTGCACAGCTACCTATGGCAAAGGCTGGAGAATACCGACCAAAATGGAATTTGGTATGCTCGTAGATGGCGCGAGTGGAGTTCCCGAACAGGTGTATTGCGATGGAGGTGGATATAAGAGTATGTGGACCAGCAACTACTGGCCCACCTCACTGCCCTATAACAAGCAGGTTGCATATACCAATACCTATAACTTCAATACCAATAATCCGGATACACCGAATTATGTAAGATGTATTTTCTCCGTGGAGTAAGGGATATTCTGGTGGTGAGTATAGAAGTATCGTATTGCGTGAATTTTGTACTTCTTAATAAAAATATTTTTTTTTATACTTGCTTCACTATAAATACATAGGATATTCATTTTTGATAATATGAGGCCAATTACCATCTGTTTTTCAATCCTGAGTTTACTTTTTACCGGCTTGGGTCATCATTCTGCATACGCTCAAGGTGTCGCGATCAATGGTACGGGCAGCTTACCAAATCCCTCTGCAATGCTCGATATAAGCGGAACAAGCACGGGAGTTTTAATCAACCGAATGACTGAGACACAGAGAGACGGAATTCCTAATCCCGCTTATGGTCTGATGATCATTAATACTGATACAGATTGCCTGAATATGTGGGACGGAACCTCATGGAAGCAACTGTGTTGGGATTGCTCCTTCGTTCCGGCACCAACCAACAATGGCCCTGTTTGTGAAGGTGATAATCTGAATCTTTATACTCCCTCCATTGAAGGAGCGACTTATGAGTGGAGCGGCCCTGGCGGCTTTGTTTCGACGGAGCAAAATCCACAGATTCCTAATGCCACAATATCTCAGAGTGGTATCTATTCAGTGCGTATCACAAAAGATGGGTGCACTTCACAACCAAAAAGCACATCGGCAACCATTCATCCCATTCCATCGGGTACCGCATCGAGCAACAGCCCGCTCTGTGTAGGAGAGTCGCTCGTTCTGTCCACCGAAGACCTAACGGGTGCAGTGTTTAACTGGAGTGGCCCTAACGGCTATATTTCGCAGAATCAAAATCCGGAAATCGGCAATGTTCAAGTAGGACAAGCCGGAGCGTATCATCTTGTAATTTCGAAGGATGGTTGTTCATCACCGGTATTCGCAACCGCTGTTGAAGTTAGCAACATTCCTTCCTATCCGGGGTCTATAACCGGCAACAATTCAATTTGCCCTAATGCGGCAGACATTGTTTATAGTGTGGAGGCAGTGGAAGGAGCCTTGGGATATACATGGAACATCCCACCAGGGGCTTCTATTACTTTGGATTCGGGGACTTCAATAACGGTGACATTTGGGAATACCCCGGCGGGGAATCTTACAGTCACCGCTGATAATACGTGTGGATCCAGCAGTGTTAGTTCTTTATCCATTATAACTAATTCCGTATGCCCACCACTCACCTTCGATTATACAGGTACTATGCAAACTTTCGTTGTGCCTGATGGTGTTACACAGGTTACCCTTGATGTCTATGGGGCACAAGGATTTGACAGTACTTATGGTGGAAAGGGTGGCCAGGCAAAAGGTACAATAAGCGTTACGCCTGGACAAACACTTAATATCTATGTTGGACAAATGGGAACGGGAACAGGCGGTTGGTGGAACGGAGGGGAAAGCACCACAAATGGAAGTGGATGCCTCGGCACGGTAGGGGGCACAGGATATGGTGGTGGCGCTTCTGATATACGCATCGGTGGAACAGCTCTTGCCAACCGTGTCATTGTAGCCGGAGGGGGTGGGGGACGCGGTTTGAGCGCAGGCGTAACCCTCACTTATGGCGGTCATGGTGGTGGAAATATCGGAGGATCCGGATCCACTAATTACACAGCAGTTGGTGGCGGGGGCGGTACCCAATCAGCCGGAGGAGCCGGAGGCTCTGGTGGTTTCGGTAGTGCTAACTCAGGAGGGCTGGGTACCGGCGGTGATCGCTGCCCCGGCGATTGGGGTGGGGGTGATGGTGGTGGTGGTTATTATGGCGGAGGCGGCGGAAGCGGTTCCTCTGGAAGCCATCGTGCCGGTGGTGGCGGTGGATCAAATTACCTCGGTGGTGTCACTCCATTGCTGAATAATCAGGGAATAAAAACAGGAAATGGAATGGTTATCATCAGTTGGTGATCTCACAACGATCTCACTGAATTTATATCTCCCCCCATTTTTCGGTTCAGTTTTATGTACCCCAAAGACCATCAAAATTGAAAAAATGAATTTTATACCCCACTACTAAAATTAATAATAATCAATCAGGCTATATTCCTACTAATTCCACCGCTTATGAAACAACATCTTTACTTTATCTTCCTTATTGGATTTGGTTTGCTTTTTCAGCAAAAAGCGGCGCTGTCCCAAGCGCCTTCTATTGTTATTAATGGCGATACAACCCTTGCTGACAACAGCGCAAAATTTCCCCTCTGGCTCAGCACGGTAAACACCCTCGCTATTGGATAAAACGTAAATAGTATTTCTGTCATTGAGTTTACGGTGATTGTAAACGACGGTATCCAGAGTCTGAGTTTCAATCAGGTGCTTCTCGTTACAACCCAACAGACAGTGACGTCAGGCAAAGTCTGGAAGGTAGAAGCTGTCGCCCTTAAAATGTCTGCTTATTCTCAGGGAAGTGGCGATAACTGGGGTGGTCAGTCGGCTCTGACAAACGCCAC
>JADLBA010000216.1 GCA_020848015.1 Crocinitomicaceae bacterium
AAATAATATTAAAGTATTGTTATCTGGCAGCCACAATTTTTACTGTCTTTTGAAATTTTTCAGCGGATACTCTTAGCAGGTACATACCACTTGGCCAATCATTTGTATTGATAATGAAACTCTGCTCAGAGGGAGTAGTATCAGGAATAACCGTTTGCCCAGCAAGGTTAGTCACTGAAAAAGCATAGTTACTGAATTCGCCGTTATTGAGAGTAACTTGAATGAAGTCTGACGTAGGATTAGGGCTCACGCTAAATGGAATTTCGGTTTCCTTATAGGAGGAGCGGTGACTACGTGCCTCAATATTGGCGTTATGATAAACCCAGATGATTGAAGCATCCGTATTCATCTTGTACACATAGTCGTAACCTTCGCCATCAACTTCGTTCTGATAGTTAATATCGTATGGGCTGTAACCATCTTGCTCGATCATTGCTGTATTCAGGTCGATCGCATTGAGTATCGCCATCGTTTCACTATCACTGATCTGCTCTTGAAGTAATAGGTTAAATTCAAAGCCATTAGATCCGGGCAAGCGAATACCCCTGGCGTATAGCACTGTAGGGTCTTCAGCAGGCGCTTCTTCAAAACAGGAAATAAACGACGTGCCGTGGAATACGAATGTTTTACACTGTTTTATCTTAATGCAAAGCGAAGCAACGCATCCGTCCTGATTGGTAATGGAAACACAATACTCTCCTGATGGCAGACTAGGAATTGAAAAAGTGTTCGTGTTCAGTGTGGTGTTCAGCGTGTAGCCGCCAGGCCCCGTAACCGTCAGTGTGAAAGGCGGTGTAAACGCAGAAGAAACGGTGATGAATAAACTACCCGGAGAATTTCCCAAAACGTGGTAGGCCGTGACATTGAGGTCTGAACCTTGCGCAGTAAGCGTTAGTGGCCCTAACAATAGAAGGGCGTAGAATATGATCTTTTTCATTTTTTTATATCTCTTAATGATTCAAGATTTTTAGAAATGACGAAATTTTCAGCGTTGCTAAGCATGTGGTCTTCCCAAAGCCTGACTGACTCTTCTGTACCGAAAATACCCAGTAATAGCATATCAATGAAGTAGAGTTCGGATTCAGTCTTTGGAGTGTGGAGGTTGCTTAGGATTGGTTTGATCAATGTATAATTGAGCGCGGATTTGCTACTCAGTAACCCGAAACAAGGGTACATCCAGTCGATCTCGCCACTTGAACCTCCAGAGTACTCGCCCAGATAGTTAAGACGGTCAATATTGGCGACCAAGAAGGAGTCCGCCATGAAAGTGTTTATCTGCGATAGTGTGCGCAGGGCTTTCCAGCGTACGGCATTGTTTATTTCCACGTTAGAGACGATTGCGATCAATTGCTCCGTTGCAGCATCAATTTGCCGAAATCCGGCAGCGATCTGGTCTTCAAGATAGGGGAGCAAGGTGTCACCGGCGGCTTCCCTTTTCGATTGAAAATACCTTTCTTTTTGTAAGCGCCTTATTTTCAACCCGGCTTCTTTGCGTCCCTGCTCCGATAAAGTCCGGTCGGCAAAACGGTTCACATAGTACTTCATGCTGTCCGTTTCCTGTGAGAAAGCGGCATTTGCAAAAAGAAAAATGAGAAGTGATGTGCAATACAAATTTTTCATCGTGTAGAATTATGGTGCAGTAGTGACGTCGAACTTGCCCAGGCCTATTTCATTGAGTTTAGAGTTACTATTAAAAACGTTAAAATAGTAGGTCTCGTCATTATTAAAAGGAACAGCGCCTTCAAACACATTGACCGTTACGCCGTCGTATGATAATGTCCAGGATTGCCCATCAGGATTACGAAAGGCAAAATCGCCACTCCCTACCGAATTGATCAATGCCCATCCATCGTCTGAAGGATCATTGGGAGTATCACCATGATGAAACATTATGGTATATGAGTCGGTAGAAGATGTGCTAGAAACATTGACGACAACATTCCCGTTTCCTCCGAAAAACGTTGTCTTGTTCGGTTCACTGGCTGAAACAACAGCGTTATCAGCTAATAATTTTCGATCTGCTGTGCTTCTTCTGAAGTAATAAACACAGTGCCATTCAACTTTATTGGAACACCTGCTCCCGAAAAGGCCATTGCCTAAATTACCAACTATGGGACTTGCTCCCTTTTTAACCTGAAGGCGTACATACTCGATAAAGGTAATTTTGTTGATCTTGAAGCCGATATCAGGCGATTCTGGCTGGATAATCCAGTTTGCTGGTCGGTCGGCCGAATATATCTTGCTGTTTGTTGGCACTTTATCCTCATCGGAAATATTATTGCTATCATCATTTGCGTCTTCGATATTTTTACCTGCTTCAAATGGAAAATTGATTGGGGCAAGTGATAACGGTGCCTCTATAAAATCAACAATTTGATACGGCCTTGCTTTTTTTTGCCTTGCGCAGTCAAAATCAACAAGCTCCTCCGCTCCTGTTGGCTTCACGGTAAATTCAAACAGGATACGCCCTCCATTTTCTTTATCCTGAATTCCTGGCAAAAGCGATGTAAGTACATGTTGGTATGGAGTGCCTGAGCCATAATATGGTTGACCTGAGTAGTGGGGGCCAAATCCATAACGCTGACCGCTGGCAGAAACCCATGAGTTGTTGACAGATTCTTTCATCCAAATCCAGTCTGCATCAGGCAGGTCGACGCCAAGGACAGGAACCGTAGTATTGGAAGACCACACTTGTGTGGAGGGGTCAATGTCTACCCAAACAGCGGTCGCAAACGCATAATCATTATGACCGTTATATTCAATCTCGAATTTTATATCGCGCATAGTGGAGCTCGCTGTAATGGCTTCTACATAATATATCTTTTCGGATGCCAGTTCTGCGGGTGTGATGGTAATTCCACCTGGCGGTACCATGACCGGTACTTCTTTCGTGGCCTTTGACCATAATCTTACAGAAGGAGGAGCCTTAAATATTACATTGCCAGAACCAGAAAGAGGCCCACTGGGGTCTCTTTTCCGGATGACAATCTTCATCAGATCAATCTCATTGCGACCAATTGTAGTGCCTGGACTAATTGCAACCATATTGTCGTCTAAATCCACGATGTCAGAACCATCCGCATTTAAATCGGCATCTGTGTTATTTAAATTAACAACCGTTACAGCACCGATCATTTGTTTGTCATCTCCCATCAGTAACTGCCCCCCAGAATAGGCATGCCCACTCGTCCAATCCTTGAGTCCATTATAAATATCAATGACCACTTCACATTCAAAACCGGTTGTTTTGGAAGTGGGTGTTTGCGTATACGCTGTTACGCACCATAACAGCACCGGTAGGTAAGAAACATGCTTTAATTCTTTCATATTGTTGAAGTTAAGACTTGAATTTGTGTTGCACCGAACGGTTGGCTTGCTGCCGTGCCGCCGTGTGTTGGGTTTGCGGGCTGGCTGTTCGGCGGCATGGCGTCGAGTAGGCGCGGGAGCCGCTCCCCGAGCGACTCCCACACCCCTCAAAGAACCGGACTTGAGACTTTCACCTCATCCGGCTCCGGCACTCCGAACGCCCTCCCGGTTTCCGCTTGGGCGGCGCGG
>JADLBA010000217.1 GCA_020848015.1 Crocinitomicaceae bacterium
GGCATGGTTGAAACAAGAGCTATTGATTTCAAAAATGTATTTATCGTGGGCGCCAACGAGGATATTTTTCCCGGTAATCTTCATTCGGCATCTCTGATTCCCGCAGATATAAAAAGAATTTATCATCTCCCCGATGCATCCCAAAAAGAATCAATGTATGCCCACACATTTTACAGATTGTTGCAGAGAGCAGAAAAGGTGAACCTTTACTACTCTTCTATTACGTCTGATTTTAAAGGGACGGAGCAAAGCCGATTTATCACACAGATTGAACTCGAACTTTCCAAAATGAACCCGCGAATTTCTTTCAGAAAGCACAGGGTTCACATTCCCGACCGCGAAAAAAGCAATATGCATCCGGGTATAGAAAATAACGAATGGTCAAAAAACCGTCTCGACAAATTATTTGCCTCTGGTATTTCTCCCTCTGCAATCAATTGTTACAATAAATGCCCGATGGATTTTTTCTATCGCTATATTATTGGCATCGGGGAAAAGGAAGAGATGGAAAATCATATTGATGTGAGCACATTCGGAAGTGTAGTTCACCATGTATTGGAAAAATTTTTTGGTAAGTACATCGGGAACTTTCCGGAAGAAAAAGAGCTGGAGGATTTTAAAAATCATCTGCAATCCTACATGGATGAAGCATGGGAAGAGCACTACTCAAGTGCTCGTATGGATAAAGGATATAATTTTCTCGCCGCTACTGTTGCAAAAGAAATGTTGTATAAAACGATCAATAATGAGATCGAAGCGCAACGCTCACTGAAAGAGCAAGGGAAAAATATCAAGATAATTGCGATTGAACAACCATTGAAAAGAGAAGTTGAGGGAAGAAAATACGGATGGGATAAGCCGGTTTCACTGAGAGGGAAAGCCGATAGAATTGATGAAGTCGCCGGAATTATCAGGATACTTGATTACAAAACAGGAAAAACAGAAAAGAAAGATGTTACCTGGAAAAACGACGATATATTCACCTATGAAAAATCCAAACTCCTTCAATTGATTGCCTACGTTTATATGTATTGCAACGAAGGGCAAAAACCTGAAAATGTCATAGCGGCGATATACAGCCTTAAAAATTTCAGTGAAGGTTTGATGATACTTGATCCCGGATCAGAGCCTATTACGGAAGAAAAATTATTTGTATTCGAAGAAGGTCTTATCAACTGGATAAAAAAAGTGTATGACTCTCCTTTTTTTGCACACAATCCGGTCAGCACTTATTGCGAATATTGCCACCGCGAATGAAAAAAGTTTTGATCATTACCTATTACTGGCCCCCCGCAGGTGGCGGGGGTGTTCAGCGCTGGTTGAGATTTTCGAAATACCTTCCGATGTTTGGCTGGCAACCGGTAATCTACACCCCAGAAAACCCAGACTATCCTATCCTGGATGAAACATTACTTAAGAATGTCAGAAATGATATAACAGTTATCAAAGCGCCGATATGGGAACCCTACAGGGCATTGCGGAAAATAACCTCGAACAATGAAGAATCCATCTCTGCGGGTTTTATCAGAAAGGAGAAAAGAGAAAAACTCTCTGCCAGACTGATTAATTGGGTCAGGGGAAATCTCATCATTCCCGATGCGCGCAGATTCTGGATCAGGCCGTCGGTGAAAATGTTATTGGAGTATCTCAAGTCCAGCCCTGTTGATGCTATTGTATCCACAGGCCCCCCACACAGTATGCACCTGATTGCTGAAAAAGTGAGCCAGGCCACAGGGATACCCTGGCTTGCTGATTTCCGTGATCCGTGGGTCAATATGGATAATGCAGATAAATTCAAAATGTCCCGGCTGGCGAAGTCAAGGCACGAACAGTTAGAAAAGAAGGTACTCAAAAAAGCTCACCGGGTGGTAACCGTCAGTTGGCACTTATCAGCGCAGTATGAAAAAATAAGAGGAGATAGAGTAGGGGTGATTACCAATGGTTTTGATCACGAAGATTTTGAAGGTCTGAAAAAGCAACAGAGAGATAAATTCACGGTGGGTCACTACGGTACCTTTGGCGATGACCGCAATCCCCCTGAACTGTGGAAGGCGCTTGATGATCTCTGCGGTGAAAACGAAGAGTTCAGAAATGCGCTTTCGATTGAACTCATTGGCCCAACCGATGCATCTGTTCTCGAATCTGTAAATAGATATGCCTTTGCTGCGTCCATGGTCTATCATAAATATTTGAAGCATACCGAAGTTTTAAAACACATGAAAAACGCAGATGTTCTCCTCGTTATACTCAACCAGAATGGAAATGAGGAGGGGAGAGTCACAGGGAAAATTTTCGAATACATTGCTACAGGGAATTCTGTGCTGGGGCTGGGATCACCCACCAGCGATTGCGCCAAGGTGATCAATGATTCAAGAGCAGGAGCTATGGTGGCATTTAATGACAGGAATAGTGTAAAAGAATTTTTACTCAAAGCATTTGCCAACCGGAAAAAAACGAAAAGTGATTATCATGCAGATGCGATGAAATATTCAAGAAAAGAATTATCCGCTTCAATGGCCCGGATACTGGATGAAATGACAACTTCATAAATCTTTTTCTGTTTTTGCATACTGTAGATATCGAAGCGAATTTTTTCTTATCAGTTTTATCTTCGTTCGCTATTCATTAGCCGGCAATAGATTACTCCTTTCATGCAAGAACCAAGAAATGAAAAGAAGGGGGAATGGCGGTTCAGGTTTTCATGGTATTTCGCGGAACTTCTTTTGGAGCAGGTATACTTTTTTTAGCCTTGAGTATGCTCGTATTCAGCTCGAATCCTGCCAACAATATGGCACTGTTAAAATTCAGCCAGATCAGCAAAACCATCAGTGTTCCAAGTGAACCATACAGCCGGTTGAAACTGCTGAAATTATTTACGAAATAGGCAAATCCAATGGACGCAAGTACAAAAAAGATAGTTGCGAGAGTGGCTCCGGTATTGATGAATTTCCACCTCTTTCTTTTTCTCGCCCCCATCCCTACATTGTACAAGGTAGTGATGACAGTGTAAACAAGGAACAATGTAATGAGCCAGCGGGCTACATTCAGTATGGGGATATAGCCACGGTCACCAATGATACCTTTTCCATGTAAAAATTCGAAAACAGACCCGCTGAAAATAATCAACGAGATGGCTACTACCATAACCAGTCCCAGCACAATTATCAATATAAGGCTGGCGATGCGGATCAGGATAGGGTTATCTCCATCGCCCTCTTTGTGATAGTTTCCACGAAATCCGAGAAGAATAGCATTGATGCTGCTCGATGCATAATAAAGCGAAAGAATGAAACCGATAGACAAAAGTGTGTTATGTTTTTTACTGATCAAATCAACCAGAGTGGATTCAAAAAGAGAAAAAGTTTCACCGGGGAAAAAACCACGGATACTGCCCAACAAACTTTCCTGAAATTCAGGTATCGGAATGTGTGGTATCAGTGAAAGCAAGAGTATGATGGCCGGAAAAAAAGCAAGGAATATTCTAAATGAAATAGCTGCCGCTCTTGTTGGAACATCTCCTTTGGTGACCGCGGTGAAGAAAAAACTCGAAACATACCACAATGACATACCTTCAAATCCCCAGGGTTTTATTGATTGGAGAATCATGATGATCTTGCGGACAAGCCGCATCTCACTTATTTTCTTTACCCATTTATTGGACATGCCTCAGATAATTTATAGCCTTCAGACGGTTACCGCTTTCAGGCTGAGATCAAGGCTTTCAATATGATGAGTCAGTGTACCCATGGAAATATAATCAACTCCCGTTTCCGCGTATGCGAATACATTTTCCTCATTAATGTTTCCCGATGCCTCTGTTTCGGCTCTGCCATCAATCAGTTTTACAGCTTCCCGCAGATCGCCGGGACTAAAATTATCTATAAGAATACGAAAAACTAAAGACCCCGCCTCCAGTATATCCTCAATTTCCTTCATTGATCTCGCTTCCGCCTCTACTCGCAAAGTACGTCCTGTTGAATCGAGGTACTCTTTTACATTCCGGAGGGCATTCGTCATTCCCCCGGAATAATCAATGTGATTGTCTTTAATAAGAATCATATCGTACAATCCAAACCGGTGATTTTCACCACCACCTGTGTGCACTGCCAGCTTTTCAAAATACCGGAAGCACGGTGTTGTCTTTCGTGTGTCCAGCACCTTGCATCGGGTTCCGGAGATCATCCCCTGTATTCTCGCTGTTTTCGTCGCTATGCCGCTCATACGTTGCATAATGTTCAGCACCAGACGTTCTGCAATTGTGATACTCTGTGCTTTTCCGTCCACATAAAATGCAATATCACCAAATTTAACTGCATCGCCATCGCTGAGTAATTTTTCGAACCGGAGATCAGGGTCAATTAACTCAAACACCCTGCGGGCTATTTCAATCCCCGCAATTACCCCGTTATCTTTTACAAGCAGCCGTGCTTTTCCATACGCTGATGCAGCAATCGTGGAAAGCGTAGTATGGTCACCATCGCCCACATCTTCTGCAATAGCCCGTCGAAGGAAATTATCGACATCAATTGTGTTAACATTCATATTGCAAATAAGCGAATTTTATTGGCGGAAATCAAACAACAAAAAATCGGTATCAGAAAAAATATCCAGCAAAAAAAAGCCTCCCGGAGGAGGCTGAGAAAAGGATTAGTTCCCGGTAGGTTCTATTTTGATCTCTTTGATCTTCATATCGTTTCCCAGGTTTTTCATAAAAAAAGTAACCCGGTAATTTCCCGCAGAAGTAACGAGATCACCAATACGGTACTGGTCATCGAGTTTTGAGGTGCCTTGATGCTTCACGATGAAGTCCTTCGGCGTATGCTGGCTGAAAAAACCCGAAAGGAAAGTCTTGGCCTGGGCTTTTCCGTATGTGCCCTCTTCAGTAGGAAGTGTAACCTCTACCTGATCCATAAAATAATTACTGAGTGTAGCTGCATCGCCTCTTTTTAGGGCATCGCTTACCTTGGAGGTGATATCAGACTGAGATCGCACAAAGCCGGAGGAGAAAAGAATGATCAGTAGAAAAAGGACTCTCATTTTATTCATCGTTAGCAAAAAAGAATTACAATCTTCAAGCCAGACACAATAATAGACAAAAAAAGAATACCGGCGATCAGCAACCTTCCTTTCTGCATCACCTGTAGTTGAAATTCTTCCGTTGAGTTGACTGTTAAGAAAGAGAGAAAAGGAAGAGGAGAGGAAGGAAAAAATATGGAAGTACCATACTTGCTGCCTGACAATGTGTTCCGATTATCTCGTTGGGGATAAGCCCTCCCGGTTCTTTGGGCTGTAGCTCTTGGGGACGATGATTTAATTATTGGAGGAGCGGGAAGATTGATTATCTTTGCCCTCCCCAAAAAAGGGGGCTTTTCGTGAAAAAAGTTTTGAAGGAATACAGAATTCCCTTCTTAGGGCTGAAAACCGGAAAGCACCTGTACGACTACAGGTTAGATAAAAAGTTCTTTGAAGCATTTGAATATTCGGAGATTGAGGAAGCGACAATAGACGCTGCCGTAGAATTGGAGCGCCAGCCTTCAATGATGATCGCAAGTACCCGGATCAGTGGCAAGGTTCAGTTGATATGCGACCGTTGCGGCGATCCATTAGACCAACCCGTCAGTGGAGATTTTCACCTCATTGTTAAATTCGGACAGGAAACGGGAGACAGCATCGAAGATGTGCTCATACTGGGTCCGCAGGAGTTTGAACTCGACCTCAGTCAATATCTCTACGAATATTCACACCTTTGCATTCCTGCAAGGCACGTTCACCCCGATCTCGCAAGCTGTAATCAGCAAGTGCTCGGCGAATTAAAAAAATACGGTGTGGATGACGATGCAGAAAGAAAATGGATTGCAATCAAGAATATGCATCTGGAAGAACCGGATGCAGCGAATTTATTGGATGAAGAAGAATAACACAGATTAATACATACCGAGATGGCACATCCCAAACACCGAATTTCCCAAACCCGCCAGGCGAAGCGCAGAACCCACTATAAAATCGAAGCTCCGAACGTTTCTACCTGCCCAACTACCGGTCAGCCGCATCTCTTCCACCGCGCACACTGGCACGAAGGAAAACTATATTACAAAGGCAAAGTAGTAATAGACAGCCAGGAAAAAGAAGCCTGATTACTTTACTTCCATCCGAGTTGACTATCAGCCCCGCAAGTCGGGGCTTTTGTGTTGTTAGCTGGCATTCTTTTATTACTTACCAGGAAAAAAATGCCGCACTGGTAAAGTTTAATTCTCTACTGATGATGGGCTGATATTTCTACCTTAGCCCCCGCTTTTGAATGCCCGGACACTTTTTTCAGCCGGTCAACCATCAGAACAACAGGCAAATCATAGAATCCTGAATCTATAATAAGGAAGCAGTTTAAAGAATCATGGTGAAAGCAGCAATCACAGCAGTTCAGGGGTATATCCCTCCGGATATCCTTTCCAATAGTGACCTCGAAAAAATGGTCAATACGACGGATGAATGGATCAGTACAAGAACAGGGATCAAAGAAAGACATATACTGAAGGGAGAGGGGCTGGGAACCAGTGATATGGCAGTGTATGCCGTGAAAGGACTACTCGAAAAGAGAGGTATCGAACCCGACGAAATTGATCTGTTGATCTGCGCTACCGTTACTCCTGATCACCTTTTTCCCGCTACGGCCAATATTATCTGCGATAAAATCGGGGCAAAAAATGCGTGGGGTTATGATATAAATGCTGCGTGCAGCGGTTTTTTATATGCGCTTGTTACCGGGGCTCAGTTTGTCGAGAGCGGACGCAGCAAAAAGGTAGTGGTGGTAGGAGCTGATAAAATGTCGTCTATTATTGATTATACCGACCGCTCCACCTGCATTCTTTTTGGTGACGGTGCCGGTGCTGTTTTACTGGAAAGCACCAGTGAAAATACCGGTATAATGGATTCTATTCTAAAATCCGACGGGCAAGGGCGGCATTATCTTTACCAGATGGCAGGCGGGTCGGTTCGCCCTGCCTCCCATGAATCAGTAGATAACAAGGAGCACTTTGTCTTTCAGGATGGCCAGCCGGTATTCAAAGCGGCTGTCATTGGTATGGCCGATGTATCAGCGGAGATAATGGAAAAAAACAACCTGAAGTCTGAAGATATTGCCTGGCTCGTCCCTCATCAGGCAAATCTGCGAATCATTGATGCAACTGCCCGTCGTATTGGAATAACCAACGAAAAAGTGATGATAAATATCCAGCGGTACGGCAATACCACCGCAGGCACCATCCCTCTTTGCCTTTGGGATTGGGAAAATCAACTTAAAAAAGGTGACAATCTGATCCTTGCCGCTTTTGGAGGTGGTTTTACCTGGGGAGCGATCTACGTAAAATGGGCATATACTGCCAAATAAAATAGCACGATTATATTTGGCGCGCCGAATAAAAACAGAACAATAACCATTATGAACATAACCCAAATTCAGGACCTCATCAAGTTCGTTTCTAAAAGCGGGGTAAGCGAAGTGGAGATTGAACAGAAAGACTTCAAGATCACTATCAAGACCCATGAACCCGAACGAAAAAACAAAGCTCAAGAGGTTATCCAGGTACCGGTTCAACAGGCAGTTCAGCAGACTATCCCGGTGGCAGTTCCGGTGCCCGCACTTGTACCGCCAACACCATCTGCACCCGTAGTATCTGCTGCGACAGATCATTCAGGAAACCTCATAGAAATACGAAGCCCGATGATCGGTACCTTCTATCGCGCTTCCGCTCCGGATAAACCAGCTTTTGTAGAAGTGGGAGCCTCTGTTAAGGTGGGTGATACTGTTTGCGTAATTGAGGCAATGAAACTCTTCAATGAAATTGAAAGTGAAGTCACCGGAAAAATTGTGAAAGTATTAGTAAATGACAGTACCCCGGTTGAATACGATCAGCCGCTGTTCCTTGTTGAACCCGCCTGACTTTTTTATTCTGCAGGCACTCTTGCCTATAATAAACCTGAGAAGGCGGCTTTCCAGCACTGTCCCGCCACGTTCTTCGCAAAACATGAATGAAGCAAGATACTATGTTCAATAAAATATTGATTGCTAACCGAGGGGAGATCGCCCTGCGCGTCATCAGAACCTGCAAGGAAATGGGCATTGCCACTGTCGCCGTTTACTCTACCGCGGATCGCGATAGTTTGCATGTTAGGTTTGCTGATGAGGCAGTATGTATCGGCCCACCCTCCGGAAAAGATTCTTACCTTAAGATTCCGAACATTATTGCAGCCGCTGAAATTACCAATGCTGATGCTATTCACCCCGGCTACGGTTTCCTTTCGGAGAATGCAGTTTTTTCAAAAGTGTGCAAGGAGAATGGAATTAAATTCATCGGGGCCTCTCCCGAAATGATTGATGCGATGGGAGATAAATCATCGGCCAAGCAAACGATGAAAGATGCAGGGGTACCAACCATTCCCGGAAGTGATGGTTTGCTTGAAGACCTGAAGCAGGCAAAAAGCACAGCAAAAAGAATCAAGTACCCGGTAATGTTGAAAGCAACTGCCGGCGGTGGAGGTAAAGGAATGAGGGTGTGCAAAAACGAAGAAGAACTTATTGATGCCTGGGACAAAGTGCGCAGAGAGGCAGGGGCGGCTTTTGGTAACGATGGTATTTATATGGAGAAATTCGTTGAAGAACCACGTCATATAGAAATTCAGATCGCCGGTGACAAAGACGGTAAAGCCTGTCATCTTTCAGAAAGAGACTGTTCTATTCAGAGAAGACACCAAAAACTCGTTGAGGAAACACCCTCTCCGATCATGACGGACGAGTTGCGCGAAAAAATGGGGCAGGCCGCGATCAAAGCCGCAGAAGCGGTGAGCTATGAAGGTGTCGGTACTGTAGAATTCCTCGTTGATAAGAATCGCGATTTTTATTTCATGGAAATGAATACGAGGATTCAGGTTGAACATACGATTACAGAAGAAGTGATCAACTACGATTTGGTAAAAGAACAGATAAAACTCGCCGTAGGCGAACCTATTTCTGGCAGAAATTATTACCCGAAAATGCACTCTATCCAGTGTAGAATCAATGCAGAAGATCCTCAAAAGGGATTTGCTCCTTCGCCGGGAAAAATCACCGCATATCATTCACCAGGAGGTCATGGAGTTCGCATAGACACTCATGCCTACGCGGGTTATGTCATCCCTCCCTATTATGACTCCATGATCGCCAAGCTAATCACCGTAGCTCAGACCAGAGAAGAAGCCATCACTAAAATGCAGCGTGCACTGGACGAATACATTATCGAGGGAATTAAAACTACTATTCCGTTTCACCAGAAACTGATGAGAGATGAAAAATTCAGATCGGGAAATTTCACCACAAAGTTTCTTGAGGACTTCGAAATGTGATCAGCGATAATCAGCCACCCACCATTTTTTTTATCTCCATCAATTTCATCAATGCCTCCACCGGAGTCAGCGTATTTATATCAATATGCAACAGTTCATCGCGAACGTTGGACAGTGTAGGGTCATCCAGTTGAAAGAAACTCAGTTGCATACCTTGAGTTTGTTGAATCTCTTTTACACGTCCGGTAAGATTTTCCCGGCTATGCGATTTTTCTAATTGTGTCAGCATTTCATTGGCGCGCTGAACCACCCGTGAAGGCATACCGGCCATACGCGCCACGTGGATTCCAAAACTGTGATTACTTCCCCCTTGTGCAAGTTTCCGGAGAAAAATAACTTTATTTCCGACTTCCTTTACTGATACATTGAAGTTGCTGATACGCTTAAAACTTCCCGCCATTTCATTGAGTTCGTGATAGTGTGTTGCAAAAAGTGTTTTTGCTTTTGCTTTTGGAAATTCGTGTAAAAATTCGGCAATTGCCCACGCAATAGATATTCCATCATAAGTAGAAGTGCCCCGACCGATCTCATCTAACAATACCAAACTCCGGTCGCTGATGTTGTTAAGGATGCTTGCAGTCTCATTCATTTCGACCATGAACGTAGATTCGCCGCTGGAAATATTATCTGATGCGCCCACTCGCGTAAAAATTTTATCCACTAACCCAATATCTGCTGCCTTAGCGGGCACAAATGATCCGATTTGCGCAAGCAAAACGATCAGGGCTGTTTGGCGCAGTACTGCTGATTTACCGCTCATGTTTGGCCCGGTGATCATAACGATCTGTTGTGTATCCGGATCGAGGTAAATATCATTGCTGATGTACTCTTCTCCTGCCGGAAGGTTTTGCTCTATAACGGGGTGCCGCCCTTCTAATATTTGCAGCACTTTTGATTCGTTGATGGATGGTCTTACATAATGGTTGCGCAAAGCTGTTTTGGCAAATGACATGAGACAATCGAGACGTGCCAGCAGTTGTGCATTGAGTTGAATGGCTGCCGTATAATCCATTACTGCTGCAACCAGCTCATTGAATATTCTGAATTCTAAGGAGGCAATTTTTTCTTCGGCACCGAGAATCTTTGTTTCATATTCTTTTAGCTCTTCTGTAATATAGCGTTCGGCCTGTGTCAGTGTTTGCTTTCTGATCCAACCCTCCGGAACCTTGTCCTTATGGGTGTTCCGCACCTCGAGATAGTAGCCAAATACATTGTTATAGGAAACTTTCAGCGACGGAATCCCGGTAAGTTCACTTTCTCTTTCCTGCAATTGTTGCAGATAATCTTTCCCCGAAGTACTGAGGGATCGCAATTCATCCAGTTCGGCACTTATACCGCTTGCTATTACCTGTCCTTTATTCAATGCAATAGGTGGTTCGTGGTAAAGTTCCTTGGCAATGCGTTCTCTCACCGGCTGACATACGTTCAACTGGTTTCCGATGTATTGAAGTTCCGGATTGTCACTTTTTTCGCAAAAAAATTTGATAGGTTCAATGGCATCCATCGCCTTCCGGATATGCATCAACTCCCGTGGATTGATACGCCCTGTAGAAACTTTTGAAATTAGTCGTTCGAGGTCTCCGACCTGCTTTAATTCAGAATAAGTTTTTTCAAGATGATCGGTATGATGTGTAAAAAAATCAACTACGGAAAGCCGCTTTTCAATAACCGCTTGTTCTTTCAGCGGCAGCAATACCCAACGGCGCATCATGCGAGACCCCATCGGAGAAACGGTCTGGTCAATGACGCGAAGCAGTGTGGTTGCATTTTCATTGGAACTGCTTACCAACTCCAGGTTGCGCACAGTGAATTTATCAAGCCACACAAACTGCTCTTCTTCAATTCGGCCAATGGTGCTGATATGTGTTACTTTGTCGTGTTGGGTTTCAGCGAGGTAATGAAGAGCCGCTCCACTCGCAATGATCCCAAGTTCCATCTCTTCTATTCCGAATCCCTTCAGGTTTTTCGTCCCGAAATGGCGTGTGAGTATCTCTCTTCCAAACTCAGAAGTAAATACCCAATCGTCTAACCGGAAGGTATAATACTGCTGGCCAAAACTTTCTCTGAACACCTCGTCGTGATGTTTCTGGTACAGCACTTCACTCGGACGAAACCCCTGAAGTAATTTATCTACATATTCGAAAGTGCCCTGTGATGTCAGAAATTCGCCGGTGCTGATGTCGAGAAATGCTACACCAGCAGTTTTGCCTTTTAGCACAACCGCAGCGAGGAAATTATTGGCTCGCGACTCGATGGTCTTTTCATTGTACGATACACCGGGAGTGACCAGTTCTGTCACTCCGCGCCGGACTATTTTTTTTGTCAATTTTGGGTCTTCGAGTTGATCGCAGATCGCAACCCTGTTACCGGCCTTCACCAATTTTGGAAGGTAGGTATCGAGCGAATGATGCGGAAAACCAGCCAATTCTATATAAGCAGCAGATCCATTTTTCCTCCTTGTAAGTACAATGCCCAGCACTTTTGACGCCCGTACAGCATCCTCACCAAAAGTTTCGTAAAAATCGCCGACACGAAACAGCAACAGTGCATCAGGATATTTCGCCTTGATCGCATTGTATTGTTTCATCAAAGGGGTTTCAACCGGTTGGCCGGTATCGTCCACTGCAACGTGGCTGGCTGTAAAACTGCTCACAAAATAAGGGGGATTAAAAGCCGAAAATAAAACAAAACTGCCGCTCCTGAAAGGAAAACGGCAGCTTTGATTCATGTAAAAAATCGTGGGGACAAAGTTATCCCCAGTCAGTAGATTTTTTCAATTTTGATTCGCGTTCTTTTTGAACAATTATTCAACAAAAGGCCATGAGGTAGTTACGCTGCTTTCAACTTGTTGATCCTCGATTTGGTGAATTTATCACGCGCATATTGTAACGTAATCTTAAACTCTTTTTCATCCTTGTTGGAGGGAAGTTCATACATGGCATCGGTCATAATCGCTTCACAAATACTGCGCAATCCTCTTGCGCCGAGTCGGTACTCAGTAGCCTTTTCCACAATGAAGTCGAGTACTTTTTTATCAAAACTTAACTTTACTCCGTCCATTTCGAACAGTTTGATGTATTGCTTGATCAATGAATTCTTTGGCTCGGTGAGAATACGTCGGAGAGATGATTCATCTAAAGGATCAAGGTGGGTCAGTACAGGGAAGCGCCCGATGAGTTCCGGTATTAGCCCGAATCTTTTCAGGTCGAGCGGCGAAATATGCTGAAGAATGTTTTCTGTTTCTAACGACATCCCCACTTTTATCGAGTAACCAATGGACGAGGTATTGACACGTCGCTCAATAATTTTTTCAATTCCGTCAAATGCACCTCCACAAATAAAAAGAATATTACGTGTATCCACCTGTATCATTTTTTGTTCAGGATGCTTGCGTCCCCCCTGTGGTGGTACGCCTACCACCGCCCCTTCGAGTAGTTTTAGCAGTGCCTGCTGAACGCCTTCTCCGCTAACATCCCTCGTAATGCTCGGATTATCGCTTTTACGTGCGATCTTGTCAATCTCATCAATAAATACAATACCTCTTTCTGCTTTTGCCACATCGTAATCTGCATTCTGAAGCAGACGGGAAAGAATACTCTCCACATCTTCGCCTACATATCCTGCTTCTGTCAGAACAGTAGAATCCGCGATGCAGAAAGGAACATTCAGCATTTTGGCAATGGTCTTGGCCAGCAGGGTTTTCCCCGTGCCTGTTTCGCCGACCATAATAATATTTGACTTTTCAATTTCTATTTCATCCTCTTTTTTTGAGGACTTATAGGTGATGCGTTTATAGTGATTATAAACAGCAACACTTAACACTTTTTTGGCTTCATTCTGACCAATCACATACTCATCGAGAAAACGGCTAATTTCGGCGGGCTTCATCAGGTTTAGCTGCCCGTCGGAAAATGGTGCCCCCTCATCGTGTGCCACCTCTTTTACAATAAGGTTGGCCTGCGAAACACAATCGTCACAAATATGCCCGCTGATACCGGCGATAAGCACAGTAACCTCACTCTTCTTTCGCCCGCAGAAGGAGCAACTGATTTCTTTCATTGAAACTTACTTTACTCGTTGAACCGGAAAAAAAAACGGAATTTCTGAACTTGGAAAATTGCCATTTAATCCGTCTCCAAACATTCCGCAAAGATAGTGAAAATAGCCCTGACTACTCAGACAGGATCCACGTCGAATACGACTCTTGCACTGCTGAAGGAGCCCGAACGAGTCACTTCTCCACACAGCATTACAAGGCTGTTCTTCATCTCCTGTAAGTGTGCATTTCGGTCGAGTTTGATGATCATTTGCCAGAGAAAAAGATTGTTAATTTTTGGTACTGGTGGTTTTTCAGGGCCGAGTAATTTATCGCCAAAAACCATCTTTAGCTTAACCGCTATGGCTCGTGCGGTGGCTTCTGCGCGGTCGTCTTCCCTGTGCTTTACTGTTACCTTGATCATGCGAAGCAGCGGTGGGTATCCGTAATGGTATCGCTCGCGCATTTCGTGGTCGTATAGCTTTTCATAATCTCCTTTTACTACCAAATCCAGCAGCCAGTGTCCGGGCGAGTAGGTTTGAATGATCACCTTTCCCCTTGTGCCTCTTCTGCCTGCCCTGCCCGCAACTTGCATCATCAGTTGATAGCTCCGCTCCATAGACCTGAAATCGGGAAAGTTCATCATCTTATCGGCATTCAGTATTCCTACAAGTGAGACATTGTCGAAATCTAGCCCCTTTGTCACCATTTGTGTGCCTATCAGCACCTGAATTTCTCCGCGCCCGAATCCATTGATGATTTTCTGGTACCCTGACTTGCTGCGGGTGGTATCAAAATCCATACGTTGGACTTTTATCTCAGGAAAAAGAGCGCATAGCTCTTCTTCAATTTTTTCAGTGCCGAATCCGAGCATTCGCAAATCAGTACTCCCACATGCCGCACATCCGGAGGGAGGATGAGATGAATAACCGCAATAGTGACATTTAAGCTGATGAGCACTCTTGTGATAAGTGAGGCTGACATCGCACCTCGTACATTGCGGAATCCAGCCGCAGTTATGACATTGCCAAAGCGGTGAATATCCTCTTCGGTTTTGAAATAAAATTACCTGCCTGCCAGACTCGAAAGTGGCTTCCATTTCAGAAATCAACAGGGGCGAAAATGATCCTTTCATTTTTTTTGCCCTGAGGTCTTTTCGCAAATCATTGATTATTATTTCTGGCAACTCGATGCCCCCATACCGGTCATTCAGCTCCACCAGACCAAAGCGCCCCTGCTGCGCATTGAAATAGGTTTCTACTGAAGGAGTAGCGGAGCCAAGCAAAACCCGTGCGTTAAATTTCTTAGCGAGTACAATGGCGGTATCTCTTGCATGATAGCGCGGTGCCGGATCGTGTTGCTTAAAACTTTGCTCGTGTTCTTCATCCACAATGATAAGCCCGAGACGACACCACGGTAGGAATAGCGATGATCGCGCACCTAATATCACATCACACTCGCCGGGATCATTGCTCAGCACCTTGTTCCATACTTCTGTCCGTTCGTTTTCGCTATATCCACTATGATATATTCCCACCCGTTTTCCAAAATAATTTTTCAGCCGGTCAATGATCTGCGTGGTCAAGGCAATTTCGGGAAGCAGAAATAATACCTGTTTCCCTTGTTCAAGTGTTTGCTGTATGAGTGTGGAATAGATTTCAGTCTTGCCGCTCGACGTAACACCTTTCAGAAGAACAACCGATTTTTGGTTCCAGGCTTCTTCAATCTCTCTGAGTGCCCTAAGTTGTGGAACCGAAAGAACAGGAGGGGGGGCGGAAGAGAGCAGATGTTGCCCCAATCTACCAGTTTCACGGCTGTATATTTCGAAGATTTTTTTTTCAATCATTGCGGCGATCACTGAACTTCCGACTCCCGCTTTTTCCTGAAGTTTAATGCGTTCTACCTCTACATTTTTTCCTTCGTCCCATTTGGTGATCTGTAGCATCGTCATCAACACCTCGCTTTGTTTTTGTGCCCGCCGTTTTTCAAGCACATCAAAAAGCTCTTCCAATTTTTTTTCTGAGTTTGCAGCGTCTCCCAGTTTTATAAAATCTGTTTTTTTTGGACGAAATTTTTCTTTCAGTTCCTCTGATGAAATAATCAATTTCTTTTCAATAAGACCTTTTAGAAGGGTTTGTACACTCTTTTGTTCGAGCAGTGAAGAAATATCCCGGACGGTCATCGTTTCGCGATGTCGCAGTGCCTCAATGATCGTCTCTTCTTTTGTCGAAAGAATGGTTTCGTAGAAGCTGGCAGTATCTGAAAGCGCAAATTTTGTTTCGCTGCTCAGCTTCAGCCCTCCGGGCAGGGCAGCATTCATTACCTCTCCCTGTGTGCAGCAATAGTACTCGGAAATCCATTCCCACAACTTGATCTGTTTTTCTGTTACAAGAGGGCGTTGATCCAGAATATCTTCAATGTACTTTGCTTGGTAACCGGCAGGGGCTGAATGATGAACCGTTTTGATTAAACCTGTATTCAGTTTATTTTTTCCTAATTGAACAACGACTCGCTGTCCGGAAAGTATCATCTGATCCAGTGAGGATGGGACGCGATAGGTAAGCAGGCGCGGAAGCGCCAAGGGAAGTATTACATCTACAAAGGTTGTTTTACGCTCTGCCATTTTGTGCAAAGAAAATTGTTTCACGGTTCAAAAACAAAGGGCTGCCCACGGCAGCCCTTTATAATTAATTTTTCGAAAAAATTAGCGCGAAACAACAAAACGCTGGGTAAGTGTTTTGCCGCCGGTGTATAACCGGACGACATATACTCCGGCAGCCAGTTCACTCGTTGGGATAGAATAAGAATAATATTCACCTTTTTTAAGCGAAGTATTCAGCAGGCGCTGGATTTCCTTGCCCGATATGCTGTATAGATCAAGAAGGGAAGGCATATTATTATCTACCGTCAACTTTATTGCTACCTCATTCGCATTCTGATAGAAAATATCCAGCGACGGATTCAACATGGTTACAAAAGTGATGTTCTGCGTATAGCATGTGACCTGTTCTGCACAATCGGTGGCACACCAGGTGCGCTGAACGCTGCCACAATTGTCTCCGACAGGAGTTTCCACATAATCAACGTTTAAAACCCCTGCACAATTGTCTGTCGCGGTTACAGAAGCTACTTCTGGCAGTACAGATCCGCATTCGAGAACAAGGTCTTCAGGAGTTCCTTCCAGCACAGGCGCACTTTGATCAATCGCTGTAATTATCTGTGTTGCCTGACTGGTATTGCCGCAGTCGTCGGTAGATGTCCATATACGGGTAAAAATATAGCCGCAATCAGTTTCTTCGGTGCTGGCGGAGAGGCCGACTGCCGTTGAGCCGGAGCAATTATCCTGTGCAAATACCAGCGCGTCAGGGATCACATCGCCGCAATCCACCGTTGCATCAGCCGGAACTCCAAAAAGAACCGGCGGAGTAGTATCTGATACATTGATCGTCCACACTTGTGAAGTCTCATTTCCGCAGGCATCTGTCAGTGTATAGGTGCGCAGCAATGTGTAAGTATTTATGCATGAGCCGTCAATGATTTCTTCTGAAACAGTTAGTTCAACAGATGAGCAGTTATCAGAATACTGAATAAGAGAAGTGTTAGAAGGAGGAATATTGGAACATTCTGCGGTGACTTCTGCGGGGAATGCATCAAATTGAGGAGATGTGTCGTCTGTCAGTTCAATGAATTGTTCGAACACTGTTTGATTGCCGCAAAGGTCGGTAGCGATGTATGTTCTCTGAACAGAACCACCACAGCCCCCCTCAAATACTTCGTCAGAATATTCAATACTAAAATCGCTGCAGGCATCAGTAGCGGAAGTCAGTATTCCAGAATAGTCATTGCACGAAACAGAGATATAGGAAGTGTTTTCGTCAAAAACCGGCCCTTCGGTATCTTCAATATAGATCATCTGTACATTAAGGACATCGTTTCCGCAATCGTCAAATGCACGGAAAACACGCTGAATGACTGTTTCACCCGGACATTCTCCTGCACTAATGAGGTCTGTATAGTAAACAGGGACTTCACCCGCACAAGCATCTAAGGCAGATGGAAGAACCAATGGTGGCTCTCCGTCGGAACATGAGTAATAAAGATCCTCAGGGAATGTGGTGAATTCCGGCCCGGTTGTGTCTTCCAGCGTGATAGTCTGATTGACAGAGGTGCTGTTTCCGCAAGCATCTGTGGCAGTCCACACACGGACGATCTGTAGCCCGCAGTCAAGTTCTGTTTCCGTATCCGTATATGTCACGGTTACTTCAGAACAAAGATCTGTAGCAACCGGAGGTATTACGGAATTTTCTGATCCGCACTCTCCGAGAATCGGAGCAGGAACTTCATTGAAAACGGGAGCATCGGTATCAGTCACATGGATTGTCCAGACAGGATCAATTCCATTGCCACAGGCATCTTCAACATGGTAAGAATAAATAACAGTGTACTCACTAGAGCATTCGCCCGGAACAGTACTCTCCGAAACCGTGATGGATAACTCGGAACAATTATCTGTAAATTGAGCTCCGCCATCTTCTATGGATGGTACATTCTGGCAGTTAACTGTAATATCCGGTGGGAAGTTGATTATTGTCGGAGGAGTAAAATCGAATAGTGTCACATTCTGCTGTGCAGTTGTACTATTGCCACAGGCATCTGTTGCTGTGAATACGCGCACAAAACTTCCTGCGCAATCATCCAGAAACTGATCTTCAAACGAAATGCTGACTGATGAACATTCATCTGTGGCCATTGCTGGTTGAGATAGAATGGCATCGCCGCAATTGATCACAACATCGGAAGGCACAAAGGTGAATACCGGTGGCGCATCGTCTATGACGTGAACGAGTTGAATGGCCATCTCCGAATTTCCACATTCATCTTCTGCTCTCCAGGTACGTTCAATGGTGTAGCCGCATTCCGTATGGTCTGTTTCGACCGAAGTATAACTTACTTCCAATTCCACGCTGCAATTATCTGTTGCAGTTACTACTACCTCTGCAGGTACGTCCGAGCAATTGATGGTAGTGTCTGCCGGCACATTGAAAAGAACAGGATCAGTAACATCCTGTGACTGTATTGTCCAAGTTGCGGACGCTGTATTGCCGCATTCGTCAGTCAGTGTCCAGGTTCTCAACAATGTGTAAGAGTTAGGACAGTTTCCTGGAATGGTAGTTTCAGAAATCTGAACGAAAACACTGCTACAATTGTCTGTGTAGGTCACTCCGGAAGATTCGGCATCCGGTACTTCAGAACAATCCACATTCACATCTGAAGGGAAGGAGAGAAATTGCGGAGGGGTGTTGTCAATGAAATTGACAATAACCGATGCAGTAGCTGAATTACCACAGCCATCTGTCGCTGTGAAAGTGCGTAGGAAAGAACCGAGACAACCGCTTTCCAAAGGGGTATCGGCGAAGGTTACGGTTACATTGGAACAAGCATCAATAGCAGTTGCATCGGCAACACCAAATTCATTTCCACAGGTTACGGAAACAGTCTCCGGAACAAAGGTGAATACGGGCGGCTGATTATCAATAACTGTGATCGTTTGTGATGACTGAGCAGAATTGCCACAGTCATCTGTTCCTGTCCAGGTTCTGATAAACAAATATCCACACTCTTGTTGAATGGTCTGGGCACTGAGTGAAACCTCGACAAATGGGGAACAGTTGTCAGTGGCAAAAACAAGTGCATCAGTAATAGGATCACCACAATTGATGGTTACATCCTGTGGTACACCAATCAGAACAGGGGCTTCTGTATCCTGTACGGAAATAGTCCAGGTTCCTGACTGGCTGTTGCCGCAATCGTCAGTGAGAATCCATGTGCGGAGAATTTGATAACTGTTCGGGCAATTACCGCTGATAGTGGTTTCAGAAAACTGCACTGATACATCGCCACAGTTATCACCGAAGGTAACATCTGTGGATTCATTACCAGGAATATTATCGCATTCTGCTGCAATATCATTGGGGAAATTGAGGAAGAAAGGGGGTGTTGTATCTGCAGAGATAATGCTCTGACTTATTTGCGATGAATTTCCGCAGGCATCTGTAGCAGTCCACGTTCTTACAGTGATGAATCCGCACTCTGTGTCCTGTGTTGATTCAGACAGACTCACCGACACTTCAGAGCAGTTGTCTGTCACTTCCGGAGTAACAGGTGCCGGCAGTTCATCACCACATTCAATAATAAGATCATTTGGGACTCCGATGAACGAAGGAGCGGTATTATCAATGATCGTTACATTCTGATTTACAGAAGCATTGTTGCCGCAGGCATCTGTTGCAGTGTAGGTTCTGATGAAACTACCCGCACAATCCCCCGTTAGTATATCGGAAAATGTTACGGTAACATCAGAGCAGAGGTCGGTAGCAGTAGCCTGGGTGATATCAATCGCAGCATCACAGAAAATAATTGTATCAGAGGGGACAAAATTGAATACGGGTGGAATCAGATCAATAACGCCAATCGTTTGCGAAAGCGATCCAACGTTTCCGCATTCATCTGTTGTTGACCATGTGCGCAAGAAAGTAAAGCCGCAGTCATTCTCTACTGTCTGCCCTGTAAGACTTACAATAAGACCGGTGGAACAATTATCAACGGCGAAAACAATCGCATCAGAGGGGCTTTCACCACAAAACAAAGAGGTATCCTCGGGAACACCAAAGAGCACAGGGGCAATATGGTCTTCAACCTGAATGGTCCATGTCCCGTAAGAACTGTTACCGCAGTCGTCTGTCAGCGTCCAGGTTCTCTGCAGTGTATATGAGTTAGGACATTCACCGGGAATGGTCACTTCGTCAATTTCTACCGAAACGGTACCACAGTTATCAATATAAGTTACATCTGCTGATTCAACACCGGGAACATCGGAACAATCTACTGTCAGATCCTGCGGAAAAGTCAGGAATTGTGGTGGTACATTGTCCATGATATTAACGGTAACAGAAGCAGTCGCTGAATTACCGCAACCGTCTGTCGCGGTATAGTTTCTTATAAAAGAACCGATGCAGTCTCCTTCTACTGGTGTATCTGTATAGGTAACCGTTACATTAGAACAGGCATCAGAAGCAGTAGCATCGTTAATTTCGGGTTGATTTCCGCAGGTAATTAAAATTGACTCCGGCACAAAATCGAAAACAGGAGGCTGATTGTCGAGTACAGTAATGGTTTGTGAAGCCTCTGTATGATTGCCACAATCATCGTTGCCTGCCCACGTCCGGATGAATAAATACCCACATTCTAATTGAATAGTCTGAGCACTGAGAGAAACCTCGATGAAATCAGAACAGTTATCAGTGGCAAAAACCAATGCATCGGAAATGGGATCCCCGCAATTGATAGTTATGTCTTGTGGAACACCAAGCAGGGTAGGGGCTTCGGTATCTTGCACAGTAATAGTCCATGTCATTGATTGGCTGTTACCACAATCATCCGTTAGTGTCCAGGTTCTGAGGATCGAATAACCGTTCGGGCAATCTCCGCTGACGGTTGTCTCTGAAAACTGAACAGACACAGCACTGCAATTGTCACTATATGTGACTTCAGAAGATTCATTGCCTGGAATTTCATTGCACTCCACCGTCACATTTTCCGGAAATTCAATGAAGTAGGGTGGAGTTGTATCTTCTGAAGTGATATTCTGGCTGATTTGGGAAGAGTTTCCACAGGCATCGGTAGCTGTCCAGGTGCGTGTGGTAATAAATCCGCATTCTGTTTCTTGTACAGATTCAGAAAGAGAAACTGACACACTTGTACAATTATCAATAGCTGCTGGAGTATTTGCAATAGGTAATTCATCCCCGCATTCAATAAAGGTATCTTCAGGAGATTCAGCAAATACAGGAGCCTCGTTGTCCACCACATTGATTACCCAAACAGGATTAATATGATTACCGCAGTTATCTTCGGCGAGATAGGAATAGAGTATCTGGTATTCACCATCGCATTCGCCGGAAATAATATTCTGCGTAAAGCTGACAGTTACTTCGGAACAAGCATCAGAAAACTCAATGACAACATCGTCTATGTCAGGAATATTGAGGCAATCAACGGTAATATTATCGGGGAAACTGACAACGACAGGAGGAATAGAATCAACGATTGTAATCTGTTGCGAAGCAACGGAACTATTGCCGCATCCATCAGTTGCCGTGAAAGTGCGGGTAAAGCTACCCGAACAATCGGACGGCATCGAGTCAAAGTAATCAATAGTTACACTTGAGCATGCATCTTCAGCAATAGCCGGGGTTACATCTATATTTTCTCCACAGCCAATAACAACATCTTCGGGAACAAAGGTGAATACGGGGCTTTCTGCATCGAAGGCTTCTATCACCTGTGAGGCGGTTGCCACGTTTCCGCAATCGTCAGTTGCAGTCCATGTTCTGATAAAAGTATATCCGCACTGGTTCGGAATTGTTTCTGCCGAAAGGCTCACATTTACAGATGGAGAGCAATTATCAACGGCGACCACAACGGCATCGTCTGGCGTGTTCTCACAGCTCATCGTAGTATTTGCAGGTACACCGATAATAACAGGTGCCTGATCATCTA
>JADLBA010000218.1 GCA_020848015.1 Crocinitomicaceae bacterium
CATAGCGATTCATCGCGCTGTACAAACTTGAGCTTATCACCGTTCTTAAGAGTTTTTGAGTAAACTGTTCTCGGAGAACTACCTGGCTCTTCTGATGCCGACTCAGGACTTGACTCTAATGACTGTTCAATGATATTGAATGTTATTGGCAGCTTTAAATCAGTGAGAAAGTTTTTCAGCTTTGCGCGATTGTTGTTGTTTAGAAAGTGATGCCTGATAGTATCTCCTGCTTTTTCTTCATATGCGGCCGTGTAGATGCTCACCACCCCGTTGTCATCATCCAACTTATAAAATTTTACATCTGGGAATTTTGTGATCAGAATGCCAAATAAACGATGCTTGGACATTGGTATTCCTTCATGGCCATTCCCTATTGATTTGTCCGAAATACAAGGGATAACTTCTAAGTAGTCCAAAGGTCTTAAGTTCGTGAGTTGAACCGATGCATATATTAGTCGAATTGAATGATTAAAATTCTTTTCAAACTCGTGAAAGTCACCTGGCACGTTGTCACAAAAGATTTTAAAGTCATTCTTGCCTGTTCGATAGATCGTAGTTTCCACTTCCGGATACTGGGCTCGCAGGTAGAGGTCGGATCGCCTGACAGCTCCAATTGAGTCCACTGCTTGAATGGTTTCAAGTAACATGTTGATATTGAGGTTTTTATATAAAACGTAATATCCAACTAAATAGTTGAGTATTATGCATAATATCAAAATTATGAAACTAATTAGTTGGATAATAGGTTATTTTCATAAATTTGGTCATGCTAAATCAATTTTTTGATGGTGACCAAATCAGAAGTAGAGGCGTTTTTGAATACGTTCAAGGCCAAAATAGAGGTCTTCGATGTGATTTTTCTGAACAGGGATAAAAACCATCGGGCGCTGATTGATTTGGAAATGACCAGTGTAAACAGAAAAGAGTTGTTAAAGGAGTTGAGGGTTGAAGATTATTTTCGGGGGCCCACAAAGGATGTTGATAATGGTCCTGACTTGTGGGAATTTGGCAGATTACTAAAACAAAAAGAAGTGTACATCAAGATCACCATTGGAATGATGAACAAGCCTGTAATCTGTATTTCATTTCATCTTGCCGAGAGGGCAATCGCGTACCCATTTAAAAAATGATTATGAAAAGTCCATTCACAGATGGAGAGGCGACTCTTCAGTATGAAAAAAGGGAACTTGAATTCAGAAAGGATGTATTTACTGTAACACAGTTTTATTACAGATGCAGTGATACCAAAGAGGAGTTTACAACTGACGAACTGGATCAGATAAATGTGAACCAGTTGTATAATCAGTACCGGGAAAGGTACGGTGTTCCTTTTCCGGACGAAATCAAAGAAATACGGGAGCAATATGGTCTTTCCGCAACCAAGATGTCAGAAATATTAGGCTTTGGTGTGAACAGCTATCGTCAATATGAAGGAGGCGACATTCCGACTGTAGCAAGCGGCCGGTTGATCCAGGCAGCTAAAGACCCGGACGAATTCAAAAAATTCCTGGACGATAGTAAGGCGGTCCTTACGGACAGGGAGTACAAAAGATTTTCAGAGCGAGTGGCTGAATTGATAGAAAAGAGCAAGGAGAATTTGTGGGAGAGTTTGTTCACCGAACAAATTTTCAGTCATTCCAAACCAACAGAATACACAGGTTATCGAAAACCTTCGCTGGAACGTATCGCCATGATCATCGCATATTTCTCAACACATATCAGTGATCTTTGGAAGACTAAATTGAATAAACTCTTGTTCTATAGTGATTTTCTGAATTACAGACGTTCCGGTTATTCTATCAGCGGTATCGCTTATCGCGCCATTCCGTTCGGGCCTGTACCGGCAGAGTATGATAAGTTGTATGTGAAACTAAAAGATGATGAATTCGCGGATATAGAGCTTGTTGAATTTAATGATGGTAACTATGGCGAAGCCGTTTCGGCCATTAAAGAATTTGAAGAAGATGCTTTTTCCAAAATAGAATTAAAGACACTTGAGGATGTGGCAAAAAAATTTGCTCAATGCAATACCAAGCAAATAGTAAGTATAAGTCATAAGGAAAAGGCTTGGCTGGAAAACGAGCCTGGCCATGAGTTAATTAGTTACCAAAAGTATGCTTTTGAATTACAAGCTATAAAATGAACAGATGGGAAAGTAAAAATGCTGAAAGCGCCAACTTCCGGCATGTAGAGGAATATCGATTGGTTGTGTAGTTCCAGTGCTTTTACTGGAGGGGTATTCCGTTTTGTTGTAAAAACAGCCGCAAAGGGTAGGATTGTTTTCCTTTTTGCAAAGAATCTACCTGAGCGGATAACAAGCCAAAATAGCACGCCCGGCTATATCGTCTCGTAATCCGAAAAAATGTTCGAGGCATAACTTTTAACCTTTAATAATTATGTCAAAAGGTAAAAGTCAGCATGTTGTACCGCGTGATGGCGAATGGGCTGTCAAACGCGGGGGTAGTGATCGGGCAACAACAATCGTCCCGACACAAAAGGAGGCAATCGAAATTGCAAAAGACATTGCCA
>JADLBA010000219.1 GCA_020848015.1 Crocinitomicaceae bacterium
TCTTTCCTCTCATTACATCAAAAGAGTTCAAAACAGAGGCAAATTCCCCCACCAAATGGGTTCTATTACCTTATACCGTCAATGGGAAGCCTTTGGAATGGCGGCAAATTCAGGAATTTCCTGAATTAAGAAACTATCTTGAGGTAAACAAAGAAGTCTTGCAAAGGCGGAAAGGTGTAATATTAAATGCTACCCTTACCCGCGGGTATTGGTGGGTAATGTTAGGAGTAGGTGAATATAATTTTTTTCCTTACAAAGTAGTGTGGGGAGCTTACAGTAAAACCTCCTTTAATCCAACAGATTTTGAAGGAAATTGGCAGGCAAACCAATCATTGCAAGCATTTATTCCTGTTAAGACATTATCTGGGTCCAGAAGAATACAATCCGAATTATCGGACAAAAAAATAAAAAACTACCTGCTCTCTTTAAAGATGGAAGGCACAATGAATTGGGCTCAACCCGGAAAAATCAAGAAAATAATAAAATTTGAAGAAGAGTCCCTAGCCCTGATCTGACAGAAAAAATTTCCTATCGTCGAGTTGCCCATCCTTTTAGCTAATCATCTTACCTTAAAGAATAAACATTGACAGACTTTGATGCGGGATTCTTATTTTTGCCTTACTAAAACAAAAAAATAATGTCCTCTCATCACGACGAATCCACTCACCACCACCGCGAGGCTGAACAAAACGAAATCGCCGGGCCGGTAGTTTTTGCCATCATGCTTACTATCATTGCAACAGTGATCATCTACTTCTGGGCGAGATAACCGGTGTTTTTTCCTTTCTAAGAAAAGAATCATCATATCATCCGGCGGCGAGGTCTGACGAAGTTGAATGGTGCTGCACGCAGTAATGAAACCCTATCACTTAGACTCCGCCTTTTCGGAAGAATAGCGCACAAGTTTCATCTCGTCGAGCAGGTAACCTGCGTGGGCATAAACATCAATAACCCATAGCACATACCGGACATCAACCATGATGTTTCTGCATATATCAGGATGGTAAAAGACATCACTCATTGTGCTTTCCCAAGTACGGTCAAAGTTGATTCCAATCAGTTGTCCTTTTCCGTTCAGAGCAGGGCTTCCGCTGTTTCCGCCCGTAGTATGATTACTGCTGGTAAAGGCTACGCGCAGTTGTCCGTTTTCACCATAAGCACCGAATACCCTTCTCTCAAATAAACTGCGCAGGTCGTCGGGAATTTTATAATCATATACATCTTCCTCCGATTTCTGGAGTATTCCGTCAGATGTCGTATAGTAGGTATAGTCCATCCCATCTCTCGGTGCGCTCCCCTCTACTTTTCCAAATGAAATGCGGAGAGTACTATTAGCATCACTCCAGTAATTGACAGAGGTATCCATTTCCCGGATAGCCTTTACATAGCGACTCATCAGCGCTTCCAATTGAAAGTTGAAAGCCGACGCTTCTGGTTTGATCTTAATGTAATAAACATCAAATAGATTTTTTGAAATATTATAAACCGGATCTTTTTCAATTTTTGCAAAAGACTTTGGCTGCAGTCTATCCAACATCTGAAAATAATATGAGCTGTCTGAAAAAAATGATTTTGCATAGATCAGTTCTGCTGTATTTTCCCAAAGATCTGTCTTGCCTTTGTACAGGTAACGATTAAAAACATCCGGCCCCATAGAGTGATCAACATATTGACGATACAGTGGAGTCATTGATACAAACAACTCCTTCTCTGTTGAGAGATCAAAGTCTTTATAGAACAACCGTGCATTTTTCTTGATTTCACTGATTTTATCTTTCAACTTACCCGAGGAGCTGATCATTTCATAGTTGACAATCAGGTCAACCAACTGATGGGCAAATGAGAATATCTCCGGTCCATAGAAAACATACTCAATAAAACCCTCTCTTGCAATATTTACCGACTCACTGTTTTTATAAATAGTTTCCAGAGATGGCAAAATATCTCCGTAATTATTTTCTTTCAGAGAAGAAATTTTTTGTTCAAAGTCAGACTCTGCTACTCGCTTTTTTCCGGCAGCATCAAACCGGCTCAGTCCCATACTCTGGCCGATCCATTTCTTATATGCATTGCTGATGTCACTTTGCTTCGCGGCGTATTGAATTCTTACTTTATCATCCTCTTTCATTCGCCGGTCAATGATCCCAAGACTTGTTTCGCGCATACTGATTCGCATTGGATTGCTTTTCTGGACGATATAGTCAACTGCGTAACTGCTGAGATAGTGTTCTGTTCTGCCGGGAAAACCATAGACCATAGCATAATCTCCTTCGTGTGCACCGTCGAGAGAAATCTCCAGCGAAAATCCGGGAGTATAAGGTCTGTTGGCAGCGGCTACTGCAGCCGGTTCGTTATTTTCGTTAGCATAAATCCTAAAAACAGAAAAATCTCCGGTATGTCGCGGCCATACCCAGTTATCGGTATCCCCGCCAAACTTGCCGATCGCACCGGGAGGCGCTCCTACCAATCGTACATCGGAGTATGTACGTGTAACAATCAAAAAAAACTGATTGCCATAATCGAATGCCCGCACTACCCCTTCACCACCGCTTTTCTTTGATGCCTCTGCTTCGATCTGTCTTTTGTTGCTTTCTCTGATTCTTGACGCTTCTTCTCCGCTCATACCTTCAGCAATTCCACCGAACATTCGTTCGGTTACGTCTTCCATACTAACAATAAAAGTAGCTTTTAGCCCTTCACAGATCAACTCTTCTTCCCTGCTCATGGCCCAAAAGCCATGGGTAAGATAATCATGCTCTAAGGAGGAATGAAATTGAATAAAATCGAATCCGCAGTGATGATTGGTAAATATCAGTCCCTGGTCAGAGACCACCTCTGCTGTACAACCGCCGCCAAATAGCACAATGGCATCCTTCAGGCTGGAGTGGTTGATGGAGAAGAGATCGTCTTTTGTAAGTTTCAGACCCAAGCCCTTCATATCATCATACACTACATCCAGCACCGCCGGAATCCACATTCCCTCGTGTGCATACAAGCGACACGCGATTCCCAACACCGAAAGCATAATCAGAATTTTTTTCCTCATAATAATAATCATTGAAGAATGTATTGTATGGGGGTCTTACTATTGGTCGGTACGAATGATCATTTACCGGTGGTTATCCCATTTTTGTACAAACCAGTAATAATATCCCCATCCGGCGAAAATAAGTCCGGCAATCACCGGTAGTATAAAAAAGATGATAGACTTTTGTTCATCCACAGGAAGTGACTGCTGCTCTGCATACTTCCACAGCGGCACGAGGATAATAACTATACAAAAGGCCATAAACAACAAGTTGACCACGAGATTCCACCTTTTTAGCATCCCTGCACTGTTGGCTTCCTCCTGCTCTCTTCTCAAATGCTCGTCGCGAATTCTTGCGATAGCCTGCTGCTTAGCCACCCACTCGCGATAGATTTTTTCTCTTAGCAATTGCTCCTCACGACTGATCACTCTCCTTCCGAATATTTTCAGGTATGACTCTCTCATGGAGGCATCGGTGAGAATTTGATAAGCCTGCTGAATTTCAATGAACTTGTTCTGTGCCTCTGGGGAGGCATTGAGATCGGGGTGGTACTGTTTTACTAAAGTGCGGAATGCAGAGCGAATCTCTGCCTCAGAAGCTCCTTCTTTTAATCCTAATATTTCAAAATAATTTTTCAATCTACATTTTTCAACTTAATCCACATTTTATTCTTCGCGTTCCGGTTCAGGTCGCTCTGCTTTAAATGTCGTTAGTTCTAATCCAATAGTAAGATCGGAAAGGTTGGGCAATGTTCGTCCTCCATATATATTTTCCGATGCGGAGAAAAGATTTGATAATCTGTATCTACATATAATTGCGAATCTTCCAAAACCGGCGCGGGCAAGAATATATGGCTGAATCGGATTGACATAATCCAGCCCTGAAGCGGCGGTCTTTATCTTGTTAGCGCCACCATTTTTAGATGCCTCTACATTATCGGTAGTCACTAACCTGTTGGAAAAAACGTACTGCGCTCCTGTACCCGCGTCGAAAAACTTTCCAAGTGTATTTCCCCTGCGGGCAAAGTTGACCCGCACATAAACTCCTGCTCCTATATCATTGGTGATCAACTTTTGAGAATGATGCCTGACCCCCTGTTGGATCAGATTTCCCCGGCTACCTTGTTCGATATGCCATACTGAGCGCAAATATTGAATGTCTGTACCGATGGACAAAAATTCACTCAATTTCAACTTGTAGCGATAGCCCAATCCAAGAGAATTGCTTGCGAGATTGCTTTTGATCTGCAGGCTGTCGGCATAAGAAAGAGGTATAATAAATCCATAAGAAAATGTACGTCCCCAGAAATGGCGCATATTTGGGCCTCTTTCGGGCATAAATGAATTCCTCACATCCTGCTTTTCCACGTTTTTATCGAGCAATACCTGCTGTGCAGACAGGTTTCGTGAAACGAGTATCAATACAAGCAGTAACAGTATCCTGCTAATTGTTTTTTTTATTTTTCCCACTGATCTCAAGAATAAATCCCTTGTAAAAAACTCGGATCACACAATCATCGCAGTATGGGTCATCCGTATAAGCGGCCAGTTTTTTTCCCGGTTCAAAAACATTGTATCGCTTCAATACACCGTCAGCTTTCGCAACATGAAGATAAACCAAGTCGCGCATTTTAGAAAGGTCAAACACCTGATGTGAAACATCCACTTTCACCGATTTGCTCTTTTCTTTTTGGGGGGCATGCTCTTCCATGCTCACTGTATCGGCGATTTCAAATTCGAAGCAGTCTGTTTCGCCATTGAAGAAAGAGGTCAGTGTCGGTGCGATATCTGTATTTTTTTTGTGTAAAAAATATCCAGCCTGCGGAACGCCGTATCCATGTGCATAATCATAATAAGGGTAGAGATCACCGCTCTTTTGCAACTCTTCGAACAACTGTCGAACCGGCCATTCCGGGTGCATTTGTCGGATACACGCAGCAAAACCAGCCACAAGGGGAGCGGCAAAAGAAGTTCCTGAAGCCATTTCGATACCGTTTCCGTTAGATACCATCGCCCATCCAAAGGCGGAGAGATTGGGCTTCATCCGCCTGTCGGCAGTAGGGCCATAAGAACTGAAATAAGAATGATAACCAGTCCAAGGATCAATACCTCCCACCGTCAGTACAGAGTCTGCATCTGCGGGGGCACCGATGATTTCCCACGGCGAATCAGCGTCATTGCCTGCACTGTTCACCACCAGTATTCCCTTGTGATAGGCCATCGCCGCAGCTCTGGAAATGAGCGAATTCCTTCCGTTCATATCTTTTCTGAAATACAACTGCCGGGTGTAAATCAACGACGAGTTGATGATGTCAGCCCCCCACTTATCTGCCCACTCCAGCGATTCTATCCAGTTGTCTTCGTTTACCATGGATTCATTGAACGGCTGTTCGGTTCTCGCCAGCAGCAACTGTGCATCGCTTGCGCAGCCCATTGCCATACCTTGGTATATCCCTGAAATACAACTCAGCACTTCAGTACCGTGCGAGTGATACCCAAAAACAAATTTTTTATTTTTTACAAAATCATGGGTAGCGATTACCTGGCCATTGGCAACAACGTGTCTGAATACAGAATCGGTGGGAACACCTCTGAAGCCTGCATCGAAAATGGCTACTCTGACCCCTTTGCCCGAGAGGCTCTTTTCTTTCAATAAAGAATACTGCATCCGTTCTGTCTGCGCCATTAGCAATTGAAACTCTTTTTCTTCCAATGCGGGAGAGCTATCACATCGGCTGAGAAAAGGTTGCTCAGCCATCCACTGGGTTTCGGTCACAAACGGCATCTGCGATATCACTTCTAATTGATGTGGGGTGGCATAAGCGGCCACCGCATTAAACCATCGGGAAACTCCTTTGATTGAATCACAGCGCTCTGCAATTTTTTCGATATTATCCTGTCTCACCGGAAAATCTGTGGGGTCGCTCAGAGAAAGTCCTTCTCTCTTTCTACGATTGATTGCCATTGTGTCGAAGTAGGAATATGGATCAAAGACAACTCCTTCTTTATCACTGAAAAAAATCCAGGCGACAGACTGCCCGTTGGTAGGGAGGCAGATTACTAAATGTATCAGGAGATAAAATATTTTGGCTCTATTCATTTGTCTGTACAAAAGTGCGACTACTTTTCCTGATTTCCCTCAATTGCTGAGGCTCTAAGTCTCGTTCTCTCCTTCTTGCCAGAAAAAGTTCATAATAGATGATGGGTATTGGTCTATGTTTTTGTGGCTCTCGCGACCTTTCCGCAAGGCTCGTCAGCGGAAAGTTGCAATAGTTTTTTTCTTTCCAAAATTCCGATTGGATATAAATATTTTACGGGAACTACTACTTCCTTTTCAAGTGCTGATACAAGATATTTTTTACAGAAAATCAGAATATCCAAACAAGAAAAAACGAATATAACCTCCCACTGTCGAGCCTTAGAAAGGTCGCGAAAAACAGAAAAGACAAAATATATCCAATTACACGCGCAGCGAGCTTTCTTAGATCGGAAGGGGAGGCTGTGTTGTCTTTTTTTTTTCTTCTAAAAAATTATCCCTGCCATTTTTTACTATCTTCGTTCATTGACTTTATTAAAATCCTAATTATTCTATATTATGAAAAAACAATTTTTTACTTTCTTAGCATCGGGGCTATTGGTTGCTACCGGGCTTGCGCAGGTGCAAATTGACAAACCGTTGCAAATGGCGGGAGCCGATGGCGACCGAAACATTACCAACCTCGAGTTGCCTGTTAACGGTACCGATGCCGTAAA
>JADLBA010000220.1 GCA_020848015.1 Crocinitomicaceae bacterium
AGCAGAGATACTGAAAATTGTGAATGAATCGAATTACTATTAGAGAAAGTTTCGCTTCAAAACTGATTTTATTTATAGATGAATGCGTGTGGAAAAATTAATGATATAGTGTTTTAATATTGTAAATCACGTTTTTAAATTGAATCGCGGATATTGAAAATTTTAAAAAAATGAATATTGTAATTAAAAGCATAATGCACTATTTTTTTTAAAAATTAAATTATTCAGATCTATGTAGAGAACCAGTGCCACAAAATATGGATTATCGTGGTTTCTCAGTAGTGTAATTTATCGTGGTGTTGGCATTTCTCCATTGACCCTTTCAGGAAGTTTGTATTTCTGTTTTGAATTGTTTACATTTGTGCATTCCTGATAGACTCAGGAAGTATTTTAACCTTAACAAACCAATACTATTGACCATGAAAATGGGACGAATCATTTGTTGTATTTTCCTGTTGTTATATTGCCATAGTTTTGCTCAAACGGGAGGAGCCGCGATCAATACCTCCGGCACTCCTGCCGATGCTTTTGCGATATTCGATGTCAGCAGCAATAGTCAGGGTATTCTAATTCCCCGACTTACTGAAGGTGAGCGGCTCGCCATGCCGAATCTTTCTACCGGGCTAATGGTTTACCAAACTGACGGGACCACCGGTTTTTGGTATTTCAATGGCACGCAATGGATACAATTTCCTACGGTCGGTTCCTCGCCCGGTGATATGCAGTATTGGGATGGAACTAAATGGGTGATCATTCCTGCGGGTAATGCAGGAGAGTTTTTACAGTTTACAGATTCCGGTTACCCTGCATGGGTCGCCCTTGGTGGATCTGAGACCGGTGTATTCGCTAGTATCACAACCAATACTGTGGAAGGAATTACCATTTCAACCGCCTACTCTGGTGGAAATATTATGAATAGTGGCGGCACTACTATTACTGATTACGGCGTATGCTGGAGTACCAATCCCAACCCGACAGTGAATGATAATTTTACTTGGGATGGCGGAAATGCTACCGGTAGTTTTCAGTTCAACAGCACTATTACCGGCCTCTCTCTCAGCACCACCTACTATGTACGCGCTTATGCTACTAATGCGGCTGGCCATGCTTATGGCGACGAGATTAGTTTTACCACGCCCGATGGTGTGGCAATTCTGACAACCACTGCCCCGACATCAGTGGGTGCAACGTATGCATTACTTGGCGGCACCCTCGTGACTGATGGCGGCGACCCGATCAACAGCAGTTTTTCCAACCTCGGTATTTGCTGGAGCACCGATCCGAATCCAACGGTGGATGATTTTACCAACACTACTCCCGGCCTCGTGAATAATGCTTTTGTGTCGAGTATGCTCAGCCTCATCCCCGGCACGGAGTATTTCGTACGCGCCTATGGTATTAATACCACAGGAACTTATTATGGAAACGAGATCAGCTTTACAACCAATTCTGTGCCTTCTATTGCTATTGGTGAAACATACCAGGGCGGAATCATTTTTTATGTTGATGGGTCGGGTGAGCATGGCCTGATTGCCGCTCCCACTAACCAAGGCACTGGGCTACAATGGGGTTGCAATGCCTCTTTTGTGGGAGCCTCCGGTACGGCAGTGGGGGCAGGCCAAGCCAATACTACGGAAGCAGTGAGCGGCTGTGGAGATACTGGTATTCCTGCCAAACTTTGTGACGACCTAGTATTGGGAGGATACAGCGATTGGTTCCTTCCTTCAAAAGATGAACTGGAATTATTTTTTGCTAATTTATATGATCTTGCCAACCTGAACGGAAGTTCATTCTGGAGTTCTTCCGAAGGCGTGTGCAGTTGTGCCGGCAATGCGGGGGCATGGTATAGGTATTGCCCACAAGCGGGCTGCGGCCAGATCGCAAATAAAAGCAGCCAACTGAAAGTGCGCGCTGTACGGGTTTTTTAGAAAAGAAAAGATACGCACCGCTGCCGTTGGATAACTCCTATTGAGAGAAAAAAAAATGGAAACTAAAATATCGAACTTAGAATTGAATTGTAGAATCGTTTATTACTAAACCTTTAAATAATAAAACAATGAGTACAAAAACAATCCTTGCTGCCCTCGTGGGTACTGCAGTAGCTTTCTTGTTGGGATGGGTGATTTTTGGTAATCTCCTCGCGGAATATTACAATAAAAACACAGTACATTTCGAAGGGCTGATGCGTGGAGATGACACGAGATTGTATGGTATAGCTGTGGAAAATCTCTGTCTGTCGTTACTATTTGCTTACGTATTTGATCGCTGGGCCAACTTCAGAACTTTTGTTTCGGGATTCACCGGAGCACTAATAATTGGCGCTCCCATATTCGCCTTTCAGGATCTGATGATGTGGTCCACGATGAATTTGTGTGGTATTAAAATGATCGTCATTGACATTGCAGTTAATACTGTGTTTGCAGGTATTATCGGTGGTGCCATCGGTTGGGTGCTGGGCACCGGAAAAAAATCGTAATCTTCTCCATGAAGAAAAAGGCTGCCTTCATTTATAGGCAGTCTTTTTTTTTGATGTGAAATTTTTATCCCTGAATTTTTTTTAAAAACAGATTCAAAGAACTCTGCTTTGAAGGTACCTTCTGTGTCTGATGTAATTTTCATAAATATAGTAATTCGTCTGGGGAAAAGTAGGTCATTGTCTATATAAATTCGCCGGTGAATGCTGCTCGGAAAAGACATAAGCTACCTTAAGGGTGTGGGCTTACAGCGCGGCGATGCGTTGAAGCAGGAGTTGAACATCTACACCTGCGGTCAGTTGCTCTATCATTTTCCATTCAGATACATTGACCGATCACAGATTGTCAGTATTGCAGATATCCGGTCGGATGCTGCCTTTGTTCAACTTGCCGGTGAGATTGTTTCCGTACATGAGGCCGGTGAGGGCCGCACTAAAAGAGTGGTTGCAATTTTGCGCGATGCGACAGGCGAAATGGAACTGGTATGGTTCAAGGGAATCCGATGGATCAAATCTTATATCAAGTTGAACATTCCATATATCGTCTATGGCAAACCTGCC
>JADLBA010000221.1 GCA_020848015.1 Crocinitomicaceae bacterium
CAACTTGGAGCCGTATTCGATCTACCAGGGAAACCCAGCCGTAAAAGTCAAAGACAGGGTTATTGCAGAATGAAAGTTTCGATTATCACTGTAGCTTTCAATAGTGCTTCCACGATTGAAGACACGATTCGGTCGGTGGTCTCACAAGACTACCCCTCAATCGAGTACATTATTATTGATGGTGCTTCCACCGATGAGACTCTCCCTATTATTGAAAAGTATCGGGAGAAAATTACAACAGTAGTTTCCGAAAGGGATGATGGGATATATGATGCAATGAATAAAGGAATTCAGTGTGCAACGGGCGATATTGTTGGAATACTCAATAGCGATGACTTTTATGCTGATCAAAAAGTCATCAGCGATATGGTCGCCCTTTTTAAAACATCAGGTTGCGATGCGGCTTATGCAGATCTCGTTTATATTGACAGGATTAATTTGGAAAAAGTAAGGCGCATTTGGAAATCTGGTGTTTATAAAACCGGACAATTCCTGCATGGCTGGATGCCGCCCCACCCGACTTTTTTTGTAAAAAAGTCTATCTATGACAGACTGGGAACCTACTCTACAACACTCCGCTCTGCCGCAGACTATGAACTGATGCTCCGCTTTGTGCACAAGCATCATATCAGTATCGCTTATCTTCCGCGGGTCATAACCAAAATGCGCTCCGGTGGACAAAGCAATGTTTCTCTGAGAAACAGGCTCAAAGCAAATAGAGAAGACCGTTTAGCTTGGGCGATGAACGGATTAAACCCCCATTTTTTTACCCTCATTATGAAGCCTCTTTCAAAAGTGTTTCAGTTTTTGAGATAATCAAGAAAGCAGCTACTGTGTTTTTACATAAATTTTCTCCGGGGATTAAGACAAATAACTGATTTTATATTGTTACTCTTTGCGAAGATGATTTGAAAAAACAACAAGACCGATTTATTGAATAGAATTCAAAGTAGATTCGATAGAAAGAATGGCAAAATTGTAGGACTTCGTCATTTTACCGATACAACTTGCCAGTATCTTTTCTGTGTATGAGATTAGACCATTTCTATCTATAAATAATCCAATACAAATCTCTGAATCTTTTTGTTATTGTGGTATTGTGTAAAAATATCAAACTATTATAAAAATAGAAAAGGTATTAATGAGCAATATTGAATTGTTTCAGTTTGATAACCTGATGTAATAACAATAAAAGGGCTGTCCCGATGAGAGGACAGCCCTATATTTTTCCAGATGATTTTTTTCTGATTAGAACTTAGCGCGCGATCTGCGAACACCCGATCTGTTTTTCAGCCAACTGTATTTGGCCTTGTAAAACTGGCTCCTACCTCTGATCACCCGGCCAATCGTAAACTGAGTAGTGAGATAACTGTCATTATGAAGCGGGTCTCCCCGTTTTGTTTCAAAACCAGGGTTATACCGGAAATTGTTTACTGCCAATGGCTGTCCATCCACATTCGCATCATTGATATCATCAATGAGTCCCTGATAAGACTGGTTGACAAATTCCTCGGCTTTGGGATCTTGAAATTTTGATGGATCGGCATAAGTAGTAGAAATATCATCGAGGTAATCGGTGAAAGTTGTTCTCCAACTCACTTCCCAGCCTATACGCCAAGTTTTCTTAAAGGTAAAATACATCCCAATACCGGCAGGAATAGCTACACCAAACTGAGAGTAAGGTTTTTCCTGCCCTTCGGTTTTCCACTCACGAAGATTATACCATGTCGGATCATCCAACTCTCCTTCATTGTAAATACGCCCCTGTGGGTTGCTTCTAAAACCGGCCACCCCGGCAAAAGCATATAATTTATAATCGGGATTGTAATATCCGCGGTTTCCGACATCATTATCGTACCATAGTGTAAATTCACCGCGAACCCCCAATTCAATCATGTTATTACGAAAATTCATATTTCTTCCGCGACGTGCCGGATTAGTCGTCATTGCATCGCGGTCGGTGATCTGCAACCAGTCGAGATTAGCGCCTATTGCAAAACGCTTGGAGAATTTATATCGTCCATAGCCGCCCAGCGCTGTGCGCGTAGAGCGGAGGTGCATATCAGGAACAAAATCCCGTCTCGTCAACTCCTTTCCGCCAATATCTCCCAGATAGTTCGCGGCACCGATCTTGAGTCCATAATCAAACTGGTACTGGGCAAAAGCCCCTGCACTGATCAGTAATAGTACAATTGGTAAAATCTTTTTCATTTAACAAAAACGGACTTTACACCCGGATTAAATTCAGATGGCTAATGTAATTCCTGATAGCCAATCTTACAAATATCTTTTTTAACGCCCCTGCACCAAACTGGTTTCAACCCAAATTTCGTGGATATTTGGCGACGATGAACAGAATAAATCAACTTTTTCATACCAAATACCCTATTGTACAGGCAGGAATGATCTGGTGTTCAGGCTGGAGGCTCGCATCCGCAGTGAGCAATGCCGGCGCACTGGGACTAATCGGCGCGGGTTCCATGTACCCCCAAGTACTCAGGGAACATATTGTCAAATGCAAAGCAGCTACCCAACACCCCTTTGGTGTGAATATTCCCTTGCTGTATCCTGACATTGAAAAGTTGATGGAAATTGTTGTGGAAGAAGGAGTGAAGATTGTCTTTACTTCAGCGGGAAACCCAGCCTCCTGGACCAGAATACTGAAAGAAAGAGGTATTGAGCGGGTTGTTCATGTAGTTTCAAGTGCAAAATTTGCTAAAAAAGCAGAAGATGCTGGTTGTGATGCCATAGTAGCCGAAGGCTTTGAAGCCGGCGGACACAATGGGCGGGAAGAGACGACCACCTTCTGCCTCCTTCCGTCTGTTACCGGAACGGTAAAAATTCCGGTCTTAGCAGCAGGCGGTATCGCTTCCGGTGCAGCGATGCTCGCTGCCTTCGCTCTTGGTGCAGAAGGAGTACAGGTAGGTTCGCGCTTTGTCGCCTCGATAGAATCTTCGGCGCATGACCTTTTTAAACAAAAAGTCACTTCACTCAATGAAGGCGAAACCCAGCTCACCCTGAAAGAACTGACACCGGTGAGAATGATCAAAAATGAATTTTTTCGCGAAGTGGAAGCCGCTTATGCAGAAAAAATCTCGAAAGAAGAACTTGCAAAGTTGCTCGGAAGAGGAAGGGCAAAACGCGGAATGTTTGAGGGAAATATGGAGGAAGGAGAACTCGAAATCGGACAGATTGCAGCTACCATCCGTAATATCTTGTCGGCTTCAGAAATAATTGAACAAATGATTGACGAGTTCTATGAAGCGAAGAAAAAAGTGAGTCTGATCTCCTTTACTTCATCCAATTTTCAGTAATTTTTTTCTGTTGGATGCAACCTTTTTGTCTCTTTTACGGTGAAATAAGATAAAGTTCCCCCGCGTTCAGCCTATCCCGAATATCTTTGCCTCTCTGCTAATGATGGATTCAAAGGTCTGCCCCAAATACCTCGCTGTCTGCCTTTTCCTGGCATCTGCTGTAGCAGGGTGGTCTCAACCTCTTTCTGCACCACAGTTCAACTGTCTGCAGGTCAACAGCACCGGAAACCCTATACTGTCTTGGACTGCTCCGCCAGATCCATTCGCTGAATTTACATCTTACCATATCTGGCATGCCTCTGACATTAACGGATCGTTTACCGAGATCATTTCTATTAATTCAATTGGGACGACAACGTTCACTCATAACATCACCTCAGCCCAAACCTCAGATGAATGTTATTACATCGTTGCCGAATCGGCTGACGGAGGAGGAAACTATTTCTCCACTTCGTCTGATACACTCTGCACGATCAGTCTCGGTGTTCTCCCCTCCGTTTCTCCAATAGGATTTGTCAATATTCAGTGGACTTCCCCCTATCCGTTCTCGGCTCCTGTCGGTTCTGTTTATGATGTATTGATGGAATATCCCGCCGGTACTTGGAGTGTCATAGGTAGTTTCCCCTACGGGACGAATAGCTATAATTATGAAGTATCGGTATGCCAGGCTTACCTCAATTTTCAGGTGCAGGTACTGACTCCTTCGGGGTGCAGTTTTATCAGCGATACAGAAGGAGGAAACTTTACCGATCAGACTCCGCCGGCCATTCCCGAAGTCACTTCTGTTTCCATAGACCATATTTCTGGTGATGCCGTCGTTTCGTGGAATCACAGTACTTCTCCCGATACACAGGCATATATCATTTATTCGTGTAATGGCAATTTAGTAACAGTAATTGACTCTACAAATAATCCTGCCGATGATCAGTTTACTGATTTGTTGGCAGCTACTTCTTCTGCTCCTGTTTGTTACCTTCTCGCTGCTTTTGACTATTGTTACAGCGGGACTCCCCCAAGCCCGAATACCAGCCCCACCGGTGATATCTGCAACTGCTCGGTATTTCTTTATCCAATTCCCTATGCAGTTTGTAATGATTATGTCAACCTTTCTTGGACTTCATACACTGGATGGAGTGCCGGAGTAGATCATTATAATATCTACCACAGTTTTGGGGGAGCGGCATTTTCACAAGTCGGACAGGTCAGTGGTACGGAAAATACCTTTACCCATTCATTTACCTCCATCGAATCGGGAATGCACGACTATTACATAGAAGCGGTGGCTGCAACTTCGGGCTACACAGCCTCTTCCAATCTTCAGACTGTAAATATTGTTTACCCGACTGCACCTCAATATAATTACCTTTCATCGGCTTCGGTTACCGGGCCATCAGAGATAACTATTACGCTTCAGACCGAAGTAGTTAACACCGGCCATAACTATATTCTGCAGCGCTACAGAGTCTTCAACGGAACATGGGATGATGTCACTGAATTTACATACCAGGGTCAGCCAACCATCGTTTTCACCGATGAAGAAGTAACGCCGTCGGCATTTTCCTATACTTACCGGATTGTTCTCAAAAATCTTTGTAATCAACCGGCTGGTACTTCCAACATTGGCAAGACTATGGTTCTCTCGGGCATTTCAGATCAGGATCGGCAAGTGAATATGCTGCAATGGTACGGCTATGAAGGGTGGGAAAACGGAGTAGATTCCTATGAAATTCATCGCAAGATCGGAACCAATGGAGCAGACGAGCTAATCGCAGTAGTCAATGCGCCAACAGGCTTTTACGAAGATGATGCTTCCGACCTTCTTTATACTGAAGGGAATTTCTGCTACTACATTAAAGCGGTGGAAAATCCATCTTCATTATTTCCGTCAACGGCTTTTGAAGCGCTATCTAACGAAATTTGCCTAGTGCTTGAACCCAAAATTTGGGTACCGAATGCATTCGTTGTTGATGGGTTCAATAGCTCATTCAAACCAGTCATTTCATTTGCTGATTTTTCCTCTTTCAGAATGTATATATACAGCCGTTGGGGAGATGTTATTTACCAGACAAATGATATTGATGCTCCTTGGACCGGACGAATGAATGGCAAACTGGTGCAGGAAGGTCCTTATGCTTATTTCATCAGTGTTGAAGATGGAAACGGAAGACCTTATGAAGTGAGTGGACTGGTTATAATGCTTTCCGCAAGGGATCAGTGATGAAAAATAGGTTTCAGATCGTCATAGATCAGGGAAATTCATTCACCAAAATTGCGGTATTTTCTGGTAAAGAATTGCTGAAGGTTCAACGGCTGACTGATGAACAAGTTATAGAGACCGCAGTTTTCCCAAGCGGTTATGATAAATTCAGTTCTGGTATTTACTCCAGTGTAAGAGCCGAAAAGGATCAGATAATACCGCGCATACAACTCGATATCCCATTATTGAAGTTATCTGTTCATACTCCGGTGCCGGTAAAAGTAGATTATGAGACTCCGGCAACTCTGGGTATGGACAGGCTGGCAAATGCGTGTGGAGCACATAGTATTTTTCCCGGACAGTCGTCGCTTGTCATTGATTGCGGCTCATGCATTACCTATACAATGATTGTGAAGAATACATTGACTGGAGGAGCTATTTCACCGGGTCTCAGGATGCGGTACAAATCATTGTATTATTTTACCGGAAGATTGCCGTTACTCAATCCAGACTTATTAGCAGCAGATGAAGAAATTGAACTGCTGGGAAAATCAACCGAAGCATCGCTGCATTCTGGTGTTATCAATGGCGTTTTGGAAGAAATGAATGGAATGATCGGCCAGTTTTGTAGTCTGTTTAATCCGTTGAACGTCCTGCTTACAGGTGGAGATATGTCTTTTTTTGAGCAGAAACTGAAAACAACGACCTTTGCCCACCAAAATTTAACCCTGACAGGTCTTCATGAAATATTGGAATATAACTGTACTTAGTATTTTTATCTTCTTTTTGCCGGCTGTAATTCCGTTTGCATTGAACGCTCAGCAGAGCATCAACAATCCCTATTCGCAGTTTGGCATTGGTCAACTTTCGCAACAAGGATCAGTAAAGAATTTCTCGCTGGGAGGTATGACTGCTCCAGTATTGGATGCTAGTATCATCAATTTCGGAAACCCAGCCAGTTACACTTACCTGAAACAACCGGTGTTCCAAGGTAGCGGGAGTATCGGCCAATCAATTTTTTCCGATAGTTCGGGGTATAATTCGACGTATCGGGGCGGAACAGTCAGTGAAATAGGATTGGGATTTAAAAAGGACGGCGGAAAATGGGGGGCTGCATTTGGACTTACTCCTTTCAGCAGAGTAGGATATAATCTCGAAAAAAAGGCTGGAGTCAATGATTCTGTGACTGCGCGCTACAACTACCGCGGCGATGGTGGCATTAATAAGCTCATTCTCGGTGTTTCCAGGGGTTTTACTATTCCAATAGACACAGCAAATAATATGTTTCATCGTCTCAGTATCGGAGCCAATATCAATTATTTTTTTGGTTCTATCAATCATTATCGCCGGGCGATTTTTGATAATATGACATACTTCAATACCCGCGTTACAAGCAAAACCAGCGTATCTGATGTCAATTTCGATCTTGGTTTTTTATATACTTTGCCGTTGAGTCAGGTGAATGAAGGAAAAAAAACCTTGCGAGGAAAATTTCTTGTGATAGGTGCTGATTACTCGGTGCGTTCCTCACTCAATGCGAGAAACTCCGAGATTGGTCAGAGCTATACCATCTTTAATGGAGTAGAAGTTACCGCCGATACGAGCTATTCTTTTTCCGAATCGAGAGAAGATATAGTACTCCCGCAAAAATGGAAAGCCGGAGCATCTCTGCTGGTACTGGGAAAAGAGAACAGATCACTTATTATCTCAGCCGAATATTCAACACAAAACTGGAGAAAATTCAGCTCTCCTAATGACACTCCTTCTGTTTCCGGTGGAAAGAGTTTTTCGATAGCTCATTCACTTAGTGGATCAATAGAATATGGCCCCAGAGATGTTTCAAAGCCTCGCAACCTGTTTGGCAGAATACAATACCGCGCTGGATTCCGAACTACGCAGAACTACCTGGTATTGTCAGGTACAGCCCTTCGTCAGCAGGCTGTATCGGCGGGTTTTTCTATTCCTTTTAATAATTCGCGGGTTTATGGCCAGAGCCATTTGCATTTTGGTGTTGAATACGGTAAAGGAGGAACGACTTCAAATGGATTACTTCAGGAACAATTTGTCGGTTTTCAGGTTGGATTCTCCTTTGTTCCTTATGAGAGTTGGTTTCAACCCGTGAAGTATGATTAAGAAAATCATCCTGCTTCTTGCTTTCATTCGCAAGGTCTTTTTTTTCATTGTTATCACGGTCTTTTTTTTATCGTGTAAAAATGATATTTCTGAAATTAAGGCGATTTCTGATCCACAAAACCTGCCGGTCCAGACCAGTATTAATGCATCCTATGAGTACTCTGAAAAAGGACACATCGTTAATCGCCTTGTCGCCGGCAAGCTCGATCAGTACGAAGGAGACCAGCCATATATTGAAGCCTCCAATGGATTTACGATGATATTTTTTGATTCATTGGCAAATGAAACAGCCCGTTTATCCGCAGTGCATGGAAAGTATTTTAAGAAAGAGGAAAAATTAATCGCTTGGGGCAAAGTTGAGTTGATCAATGCGAATAAAGAGAAGATAGAAACGGAGGAACTACTTTATGAACAGGACAGTTCAAAAATATCTACCGACAAATTTGTTACCATCACTACCCCGCAGGGAATACTGTATGGAAAGGGAATGGTCAGTAATGATTCTTTCACAAAATACAGAATTCTGCAACCAACAGGAGATATATATATGAATGAAAAAGAAAACAGTGTAATAAATGGAAAAAATAACTAATTTTTTTATTCACTTCTGGCTGGCTGTCACCGTAGCTTCCCTGATTTACGCATTGTATATGATCTACCTGCAGGGTTGGGAAGAAGGGTACAGAAACCTCTTTATTCCTTTCATTGCCTTTTTCTGGTATCTTTTCAGGAGAAATATGCACAAAAGGATGCAGAAAAATCTTCAACAGGGAGAAAAGAAATAGTTTGTCCTATCTAAGACCCACAGATGGAAAATATACCGATAGAATAATAGAAATTACATTTGTTGCTTTATACTCACCTGTAGATGGATTCCGGCTGGCTATTATTTGTCATTTTTTCCTTAGTGGCCTCTGCTTTTTCCAGTGGAATGGAAATCGCCTTTATTACTGCCAATAAGCTAAAGGTAGAGCTCGATCGCAAACAGGAAGTTTTTGGTGCCGGAATTATCAGTTATTTCATGCGAAAACCCAAGATGTTCATCGCTACAATGCTGATCGGAAATAATATCGCTCTGGTGATCTACGGTATTTTTATGGGGGATGCTATTGTTTACGGTATCGAAAAAATATATCCTGGCTTATTTGGCCCAACGGAAATGCTGATTTCTCAAACCATCATTTCTACTGTGATCGTTCTGATTTTCGGAGAATTCATCCCTAAGGCGGTTTTTTCAATCAACCCCAACAGATGGCTACAGATATTCGCAATTCCTCTGATGTTTTGGGTGTCAGTACTTTGGATTTTCGCCTGGGTGGTTACCAGTATTTCCGAGTTTATTCTGAAGCTGGCAATGGAACAAAAAAGTACCCCACAACAGGTGGAATTCGGCCGTATAGATCTCGATCATTACCTGAAGCAGGCGACCGGAAATATTGACCACTCAAAAATGTTTGACCACGAAATCCAGATATTTCAGAATGCCCTCGATTTTTCAAAAGTGAAAGCCAGGGATTGTCTTATACCAAGAAACGAAATAGTCGCGGTGGATATCACCGATACAATAGAACACCTAAGAAAATTATTCATTGAAACCCGCCTTTCAAAGATTCTCGTCTTTCGTGAAAGTATTGATCATATTATTGGTTATGTGCACTCGTTCGAACTTTTTAAAAAGCCGGAACAGATACAGCATATTCTACGGCCGGTGGTCATCATTCCAAAACCGGCTCCTGCCAATGAAATTCTTGAAAAATTTATCAAAGAAAAAAAAAATGTAGCCGTAGTTGTAGATGAGTTTGGCGGTACAGCGGGTATTATTACAATGGAAGATATCGTCGAAGAAATTTTTGGTGAAATAGAAGATGAGCACGATAAAGAAGAAACCACTGAAATAGCCATCAGCGACCACGAATTCGAATTTTCTGCACGTCTGGAAATTGATTACCTGAATGATAAATATAACCTCGGACTCCCCGTCAACAACGAAGAGTATGATACCCTCAGCGGACTAATTTTACATATTCATGAAGATATTCCGCAACAGGGGGCTGTTGTAGAACACCAAAACTTTACATTCAATATCCAAAAGGCCACTGAAACCAGAATTGAACTGGTTCTTGTTATCATAAAAGATTGATAGTGTTTTCGTTATGAGTTGTATGGGTGGTTTAATTCCTTAATTCTGCGATTTGTATCAATGAAATTACGATATTCGCAGCCCTAAAATTTAAAGCTTTCTTGAGCTATGGCAATGATTGAAAAAATCAGGAGACAAAGCGGACTATTACTAATAATGATCGGTCTTGGTCTGGTCGGCTTCCTTCTTCCCTACAACGCAGTAATGAAAATGTTCGGACGTGGCGGTAATAGTGCAATCGGTGAAATTAATGGCAGGTCGGTGTCACCTGAGGAGTGGCATGATGCAATTCAAAAACAGGAAGGTCTATTCAGATATAGCGGAAACAATTCCA
>JADLBA010000222.1 GCA_020848015.1 Crocinitomicaceae bacterium
AAAACATTGCGACCCGAATCCTCCTCCACCTCCTCCTGCTCCTGTTGCGTAGGGAGAACCGGAATTATAGTTTCCACCACCACCACCACCACCTGCCCACGCCTCCACACAAATTTGTTCGGCACATGAGGGAACGGTCCAAGTAAAAGTGCCCGGACTAAAGGTGGCGCTTTGATAACTCGATGAGTTGTTGCTCTTGGAGACAGACTCTAACTTCCAGACCTTGCCAGAAGGGACACTCACCGGTGTGGGGGAAGTTATGCTCAGTATTTGCGAAAATTCCAGCGAGGAGCCATTGACAGAAAACTCGATCACCGAAATCGAATGGACACTGGACGACACTGATAATGTCTGGCCTTCTTTCAGCCAAAAGGGGAGGGGGACTCCAAACCGGTCATTGGCATCAACGACATTAATATTTCCATCAATTTTAATCGCCGGCTTACATTGTGAAAACGATTCAGCGGGGTGAGCGATGAATAAAAAATAAAGAAGGAAATGGTAAATTATTTTTTTCATGGATGATAGAATTTGCTTAATAATAGATAGAAAAATAAAATTCAGTAAAAGTGCAGGCTGGTCTGCGCTCTATAATTTTACCTACCAGGTAATGCTGACTTTGCCTGCCGCTCCTAGTCCGCCTTTGTATTGCGAGGATCCTCCACCCGCACCCGATCCGCCTCCACCGGGTGAACTTCCTGGGCTGCCATTGCTACTTGAATAGCCTCCACCGGTGCCTCCATTGGCTCCATATCCTCCTGCTCCGCCTATATAATAGCTTCCATTATAAGTTACCCAGCCTTGTAGTCCTTTGAAACCGGGAACATTAAACGGAGCAGTACTTGTACCTCCATTGCCCCCGCCGGTTGTACCTCCACTGCCTCCACCTGCACTGATCAGCGATCCAACGCTGGTTGTCCCACCGGCAGCTCCTACTCCAAGGCTGGTAGCACCGCCCAATCCGCCCCCTCCTACGGTAACGGTATAATTAGTACCAGGCACTACGGTAAAACAACCCTGTCCATAAGAACCACCACCACCACCACCGCCGCCGCTATATGGACTGGAAGTCTGGTTTCCCTGTCCACCACCACCTCCCCCCCATACTTCAATGCAGATATATTCTGCACAGCTTGGTACAGTAAAGATGCTCGTCCCCTCCATCACATAGTCCACTTTATTTGTGCCTCCGGAGATAATGGGCTGTTTCATAATAGATTCTACTTTCCATACTTTTCCCGTCGGAACAGAAACGGGTGTAGCAGATGTCAATGACATCACCTGAGAATATTCAAGCGCACTTCCATTCTCGGTGAACTCTATCAGGGAAATGCCTTTGACAGTTGCCCCGCAGGCAAGGGTCTGGCCGCTTGTCAGCCAAAGAGGTAGTTTTAATCCCTCCGCAACCGTTTCATTGGCGATGAGAATATTGCCATCCACTTTTATAAATGGCTGGCATTGTGCACTTAATTTTTCTGTATGAATGCCCTGTAGGATAAAAGACACGAGTAGCATGAAAGAATAACGGGAAACGCTCAGCATCATGGTTCAGTAGTTATTAAAATGGTTAGTTATAATGATTTGTCCTCGCACACAAAGGGGTTTCTTTTGTCTGAAATCCCTCAGCCATCAGTACAGGACAAATATAACCAAATACCCGAGCCCCATACATTTGGCAGCATTTTGCTTTGAATATAACTGAAGCGGTTGTAAAGAGCCAGAGATAGTGAGAACTTGTAGCTGCAATAAAGAAAGTTTTTTCCCAAATGTTACCTGCTGTGATATTATTACCACGCAGAAACAAACCGATTCGTTGGAAAAAATTTGAATCCTGAAAAATACCCCATTGAGGGAAAGCAATTACTACATCTCTTCCACTTCAATCATTTTGAACGGGACGCTGATAATTGCTTCATAATCCTCGCCGGCTTCGAGCATATCTTCGTCATCCTGCTCATAGTACCAGTGAATAGTCACTTTGCCGGATACATTTTCGAGACGCTTGAAAAGATCCAGAAGGCATTTGCTGCTGCTGGTGTTGAAATACTCAAGATGGATATGGAGATTGGTTTCCCCTGCGGGAGCTTTTCCGTATGACTCTACCCAGTCAATCAGCGGCCTATAAAACTCAAGCGAGTTTTCCGGGATGGATCTTCCTTTTATTTCCAGAAACCCGTCATTGGGAACAAAACGCACACCCGGTGTCTTCGGAGATGCAGGTAATTGAATTCCGTCCATATTCGATTTTTTTTACTGAATCTGTCGCAAGGTGCAAAAGGTTTTTTATCTGCGATCATTAATAAAAACAAAATTTCAACGAACGATGCGTTCATATCTTTGCGCCCTGTTATTTTTTTCAGTGGATTCAGAAAAAAAGGAATGGTTCAGAACCTGGTTTGATTCGCCTTATTACTCTCTGTTGTATCAAAACAGAGACGAAGCCGAAGCAATCAAATTTATAGGGAAGCTGATCAAAACTCTGCCGGTCAGACCCGGTGCCTCTGTACTCGACCTTGCCTGTGGCAGCGGAAGGCACAGTGTTATCCTGCACGATTATGGATTTCAAGTTACAGGAATTGACCTCTCTCCCAACAATATCGCGGAGGCGAAAAAAAATGAAACCGATGGGCTTGTTTTCTTTAATGAGGACATGAGGACATTCGCACTTCCCGACAGGTTTGATTTAGCACTCAATCTTTTTACCAGTTTTGGCTATTTCGACAATCTGTCTGATAATAAAAAGGTGTTAGAACGGGTAAAAATTCATCTGAAGAGCAATGCGCTTTTTGTCATTGATTATTTTAATGTCTCTTTTGTAATGAGGCAAATGGTCAATTGTGATGAGAAAAGGATCGGGGATGTACTTTTTACCATCAGAAAAAAAATTGAGAACGATAGAATTGTCAAAACAATTGAGGTGTCGGATAAAAAAAATAAATTCAGTTTCGAGGAAAAGGTACAATTGTTTGATGCGGAAAGTTTGGAGAAAATGCTGGCTGATGCCGGATTCAACGTGGTCTCGGTATATGGCGACTATGATATGAATCCTTTTGATATTCAGAGTTCAGAACGTTTGATTATTATTGCGCACTGCTCATGACAGTTCCTTGGCTATATGCATTTGTGCTGTTTATTTCTGCCATTGCGGGAGGAGCATTTTTTCTTTTTTCAGGTAAACAGAGCGGTGCCGGATTAAAACTCCTGCTGTCATTCAGCGCGGCTTACCTGCTTGGATTAGTGCTGTTGCATCTCTTTCCGGAACTTTTTGAATCCGGTATTCGCAATGCGGGATATTATGTCATGGCCGGTTTTATGCTTCAGGTCATTCTCGACTTTTTCAGCCATGGTGTAGAGCACGGCCATACACATACCCACAGGCATGGTGGTACTCATTTCTT
>JADLBA010000223.1 GCA_020848015.1 Crocinitomicaceae bacterium
ATGGCACAATGCACGTAAGCCAGAAGATGGCCTTCAATCTCGGAAAACAGTTTTTCCAGGCCATCGAGAGTTCAGATGTGGTGGCTCTTGAATTAGAACCCGAAATATGGCTTTGCGAACTGATGAACAGCGGTGAAATTGATCCTATGCTGAGAGAAAAAAGAAAGTTCCATCGCGAGTACTTCAATGAGCAAAATGAACTGGAAGGCAATTTCAAACCCTATGACGATCTACAGGGTAACATCCAGAGCATTTTGAGCATTGACCCACAACTTCTCAATTATATGCTCTTCCGCTCCTACTCCTTCGATGGTGATTTCGAGGAGGACACCTGGTTAGATATGTACATCTATCAAACAGGGAAAAAAATGAACAAGGAGACGATCGGCCTCGAAACCTATCTCCAATCCACCGAAATGATTAAACTAGCCTATAAGGAAGAGAGAAAAGAGAAAAAAAAACCGCTCAGCGAAAATGATTATGAACGTAGAGACGAACTCGAAGCCCAGATGGAAGCGGCATACCGGCGGGGCGACCTCGACCTCATTGACAGCATTACCCGCACTACTTCGTCTGCCTCATTCAACAAATACATACTCGAAGAACGCAATAAACTTTTTATACTCACCATTGATTCGGTACTGAAAACAAACATAGTTTTTGCCGGAATGGGCTGTGCCCATCTACCCGGAAAAAATGGAGTCATTGAAATGATGCGCTCCATGGGATATACTCTTACCCCCGTCCCTATGGGAGAAAGAGATGCGCGCAATAAATCCAGAATCGAAAACACCGTCTATAAACGCCCTTCAAAAAAATACACGACCGACGATGGCATCCTCTCACTCGACGTCCCCTCTTCTGTGTATAGTATTACAGCAGATAACAAATCAATGGGGCTGATATGCCTCGACATTCCCAACGGCGCGAGCTTTGCCATATCGAGAAAGAGAATCTTTCCTCTTCTCCTCTCTCAGAGCAATGATGATATTCAACTTGCAATTGATAGCATTCTTTACGAGTCAACTCCCGGAACCATTGTATCTCTGAAGAAAACAACCCTATCTTCATTTCCCGGATATGATATTGTGAACAAGACCCGACGGGGAAATTATCAGCGCAGCCAAATCATTCTCACTCCAGATGAAATCATTATCCTGAAACTCTCCGCTAATGGAGATATGATCAAAAAAGGATATGGCAGCACTTTTTTTTCATCTCTCAAGATCACCCCACCGCAGGATGCGGGCTGGAGCAAGAAAACACCCCGAGAAGGCAATGTATCAATAGAAGCTCCGGGGCGCTCTTTTGAATACAAGGGAATCAACTTTCGCAATACAAGAGGAGTCCTCGAACACGCATCAGTAGATGGAAAAAAGGGGAGTATTTATCTTGCCCAGCGTACTGCTGCCAACGACCTCGGATTTCCCGATGAAGACGAATATGAGTTGAGGCGACTCACCTCGGCTTTTGTCAAAGACCTCGGATTGAAAGAGAGTTACCGGCTAAAAAATAAAACCGGTTCGCGACAGTCTGTATTATTTAAGGGAACTACAAAAAATGCAGGTGAGGTGAGGGCGCTGTTTGTACTCGACAACCTTGACTACTACGCCTTTTCCACACTGAACGCCGATTCGCTCGATGCGATGAGATACTTCAACAGTGTAGAATTTCACCCGAAAAATTACGATAGTTTTCAAGTCTATTCCGACACCACGATGCGGTTTAAATCCCGCCTCCCATGGAATCCGGAAAACGGAATCTCTGGTGAAACTGATGATTATTCTGACTTTGATACCATCGAAGAATTGAACCCCGCCTACGGTGAAAAAAAACACCGTGTGATCAGCCCTCCCGGATCCTCGGAATCTATAAAAATTGACTATGTGCGATACAACAAATATTATCAGCACCCCGACTCACTGGCTTATTTTTCCGCATTGCACAATGAAGTAACCTCCTACAACGATCTGTTCATTGTTGATAGCTCTTTCACACCTACTCCTTCCGGTTTTGAAGCCCTTTACCAACTCGGAGATACGCTCAGCAGTCGAAGATTATTGATTAAAAAAATCTTGTGCTACCTTCAGGAATATACCCTCATCTCTTCCTTCGATATTCATTCTGGAAAAAGTTCTTTTGTGGAAATATTCTACAATGATTTTGATCCGGTACCCGATCCACTGAATCACAGAAGCATTTTTTCTTCTCCCGAAGAGTTGTTATACAATGATCTGATGAGCAACGACTCTGTTCTCTTTTCCGGAGCATACGAATTAATCCATACCCTTCCCTATTCTGCAAAGGCGCACAATATTCTTGAAAAAGTCTTGACAACTCCTCCCCTGCTGGCGAATATGGAGCAGAAGAAAAAACTGGAGGAGGCATTTCACGAAAGACTTTTCCTCAACTGTTCTGTAAAGGGAATAGAAAAAATCATAGAAGAATATACTCTTCATCCTGACAGCGCAACGTACCAGGCGCAACTGCTGTTGAATCTTGCAAAAATGAAAACCGACGAAGGAATCAAAGCAATGAAACTCTTGCTGATGGAAGAGCCTCCGGTCGGAATATGGTTTTCGGGAACAGGCGATTTCTTTGAAGCCCTGGGCGATTCCCTTGACCTATCAAAGCAGCTTTTTCCCCAAGCACTCGACCTGATTCCGCTGATAGAATACCAAGACCCCGTGTACCGGCTACTGGCTTTGCTCGCCGACAGCAGCCTTATCACCAAAGAAATCATTCAGCCACAAATGCAACAATTATTACAAGAAGCAAAGGCGGAACTCAAGCGTGTCAACAGTTCGGGAAAGACTGCTTCATATATAGATTACTATGATTATGACGGTGGCTATTCAAGCTCTGCAAGTATTGACAAACTGATAGACCTCTGTTCAATTCTTTGGCTATTCAGGGAGGATACCGAGGTCAAGGAATTTTTCTCAAAAATTGAAAAAAGTAACCGGAAGGACCTGGCGGAATACTACTCGCGATTTCTTGCTGATCACGGTGTAAAAGTCCCTGACCAGATCGGGAAGATCCTCATTGATATGAAAAACAGCGAAACTACCTACAACAACCTGAAAGTGGCACAACGACTCGATCTCCTGCCGGACAATATGGATATGGAAAAAATCAACGTGGAAAAAGTGGTCGCCGGCAGCTATTACTCTGAATATTTCGAAGGAGAAAATTATGATCTTGTGGATTCAATAATGCTTATCAATACCTTTCCCGCATCCATCCGAACTCGTAATTACACTGTTTATCAGTACAAAGTTATCAAAAGGAAATCTTCCGGAGATCTTGCGCGTACATGGTACAGTGCTGTGGTAGCAGTGAAAAAAAACAGCAACGGTACCCCGTCATTCAGTACTCTTTCTAAAATTGAACGTACAGTGGAAGCAGGAAATAAAAAAGAAAATGAAACAGAACAGTTTGCCCGTTTATGGGAGAAGATTGTCTCAATGAACCGGCAGAACCGGTACAAGAGTTCACCGATATATGACAACTGGAATTATGATTATTAGATGCCGTCTTGCATATTTATTTTCTTCTATCCTTTTTCCGATCTGAAAGCAGCTATTCCCGGAAGTAATAGTAACTTTACACGCTGACCGACCCTATCAATGACTGCCAATATCACTATTCATAAACTCTCTCTTTATAACTTCAAATGCTACATAGAAGGCACGTTTGAATTCAATGAAAGAATTGTGTGTCTGCTGGGGGAAAATGGCTCGGGAAAAACCAATCTTCTCGACGCTATTCACTACCTGTGTTTCAGCAAAAGTTATTTTAATAGTATTGATTTCCAAAATATCACATTCGGAGAAGATCAGACGAGTATTTCCGGTGTGTTTTCCCGTGGCGAATACCCTGAAGAAATCATTTGTGCAATCCGCAAAAATCAACGCAAAATTGTAAAACGCAACCACAAAGAATACGACCGCCTGGCTGATCACATCGGACTGCTCCCATTAGTCATGATCACTCCCTACGATTCCGAACTCATCCTGGACGGAAGCGAGGTGAGAAGGAAGTTCCTCGATGCTACAATCTCACAATCTTCATCGCGGTATCTTCACCAACTGGTCGCCTACAATCATGCACTGCAACAACGCAACAACCTGTTGAAACAGTTTTCGGGAAAAAGTTCCGACATCACGGAATTCATAGAACCGTGGGATATGCAACTGGCTCAACTCGGCAACCATATCTTCGAAGAAAGAAAAAGATTCTTTGCTACATTCCTCCCTTTGTTCGAGGAGATTTATACCGCTATCTCAGGGAAAAAAGAATTGCCGGGAATCAGCTATGATTCCGATCTCGAAATAGATAACATGGAACACCTGCTGCTGAAAAATCGCGATCGGGACAGGATGCTCGAAAGAACCACTGCCGGCATTCATCGCGATGAACTTGTTTTTACACTAGACGGTCAACCCCTCAAAAAATTTGCCTCCCAGGGGCAACAGAAATCATTTTTGATTGCACTCAAGCTGGCACAATGCCAGTTCCTTAGAGATATCAAACATTTCAGCCCGATACTTCTGCTCGATGATCTCTTTGATAAAGTGGACGAGTCGCGGGTGACCAACCTGCTCCATTGGATCGGAAACCACCACCAGGGCCAGGTTTTTATTACTGACACAGATTTACATCGAATCCCGGTATTGCTGAACAGCCTCGGACTGTCTGGCGAGTCGTGGAAAATCGAACGCAATTTAGCGGCTACAAGAATTAATGAGTTTGTGACCGAATGATTTTATTTCCATAAATATACTTCTGCACAGAAATGCCCGATAGAAAATATACCGATAACACACTAAAGAGCATTATAGATGAAATGCTCCGGAAATCCGGGTTAGATAAGAAATACACGGAATTGGAAATCATCCGGTGCTACCACGAGGTCGTCGGAAAACTCATCTCCAGCAAAACACTGTATGCCAAAGTGCGTGAAAAAACGCTGCAATTGAAACTTGATTCCGGTGTACTGAAATCAGAACTCTCATATAGCAAGACTAACATCATCCAAATGATCAACGCAAAAATGGGAAGCCAAGTCATCGAAAACATTGAGATATGGTGATTTTTTTCTTGTGATTAAATAGTAGTGGCGGTCATTCTTCTTTAACTTGTCGGTAATTATGAAGCAAATACTCCAACAGTTAAGATGGAAAATAATTGCAGCAGGAACACTGCTGCTGATCGTTCTTTCTGCCGGATATTCGTATAACCCCACGCCTGCCCCTTACCACTCCGAAGATGACCTTGTAAAACTTCTTTTGTTGAACAATACACTTCCGGTCGGAGACAACGAAATATTCATAGGGTCGGGAAAATGCGGCGGCTGTCACGGACTTGACCCAGTTGAATTTGCAAACATCACCGAGGAAGGGGAAGAAGTTAGCCCCGCAGAAAACTGGCGCGCAACAATGATGGCCAACTCAGCAAAGGATCCATTCTGGCAGGCAAAAATGGCCCATGAAATAGCCATTAATCCTCAGCATACGCAAGAACTCGTAAATAAATGTACTGCGTGTCATGCACCCGTTGGCCGTTTTACCTCACTAATGAATGGTGAACCCGATTACAGTATTGCTGCAATGCTGGAAGATTCACTTGCTATGGATGGTGTGACCTGTGGAGCTTGTCACCAACAGCGAATAAATAACCTCGGCAATCATTTCTCAGGCACTCTTACTTTTCATTCTGATACAATATGGGGTCCCTATATTTCTGAGGAAATGGACTTCCCGATCTTCTCCGCTGCCATGAACAACTTTGTCGGCTATGAGCCTCTTGGAAATCATATAGTATCACAATCCGAAATGTGTGCTACCTGCCACTCATTAATTACCGAAACCGTTGACCTCAATGGCAACTTTACAGGGGAGACTTTTGTGGAGCAGGCTACATACCACGAATGGCTGAATTCATCCTTCAACGAAGACGAGTCCCTACAAAAAGAATGTCAAGGCTGCCACATGCCGGCACTCGACGAAAGCATAATAATCGCCTCAGGTTATTCCTTTCTTCCAAGACGCGAACCTTTCGCACAACACTGGTTCATTGGCGGAAATTCTTTCATGCTCGAACTGATGAAAAATCGGATTGATGAGCTCGGCATTACTGCTACTACAGATCATTTCGACACTGTGATCCAGCGTACGCTATACCAGCTACAGAATGAAACGGCCAACGTGGAGATAGAACAAAATGAGGTGGATGGAGATACCGCGAGATATACTGTAAGACTGACCAATCTCGCCGGACACAAATTTCCTTCCGGCTATCCCTCACGGCGTGCATACATTGAATTCATCGCATCAGATAGTAATGGAAACGAAATTTTTCATTCCGGAAAACTGAATAATATGTATGAAGTGGTCGGAAACGATCCTCAGATGGAACCACACTATGACCTCATCAATTCAGAAGATGAGGTACAGATCTATGAAATGGTAATGGCCGACACAGAAGGAAATATAACAACTGTACTCGAACGGGCAGACCATCTGCTGAAGGACAACCGCCTGGTTCCCCTCGGTTTTTCTACGCTTCACAATGCGTATGATACCACCAAGATCGTAGGTTCAGCAGCCGGCGATCCCAACTTCAACCATATTGATGGGATAGAAGGAACGGCCAATGATGAAGTGCGATTCCATATTCCCTTGCATGGCTTCGATGGTGAGATGAATGTTACAGCCAAATTAATGTATCAAAGTGTGCCACCAAAATGGAACTTTGATATGTTTACTGTTGATAATCCGACCATCAATGCGTTTGAAGAAATGTACTGGGCGGAAGGAGCGGATCCTGTCATGGTGGGCAGTGCAGCAATATCAACAATGATAACCGGTATCAACGAAAAAGAACAACGCTACATCATAAAATCCAACCCATCCACCGACGGATCAATTGTCATTGAATCGGGATCAGAGA
>JADLBA010000224.1 GCA_020848015.1 Crocinitomicaceae bacterium
ACCTCCCACGACATATTCAGCCCCAGAAAATAATCGGGAAGAGGATCGGGAAAACTTTTGCCGGGCATGATCTCATTACTATCGTCACTGGCTCCTCTACTGGTATATCTCCCCACCTTTTCCACCGAGACTCCTGCACCCGCAGTAACAAAAGGAAGGTAAGCCCCTTTGCGCCCTCTTACTTCATTCTTTGCGATATTGATTTCCTGTAATGCAATATTCAACTCTTGGTTTTTTTGTAATGCAGAGTCAATCAGCGCATTCAAAAAAGGGTCTTTGAAAAATTGCTTCCAAATAACTTTTGAAGTGTTAGTAGTATCGGCTGACACTCCGAAAGCGGCAGGAACGGATTTATTTTCTGTCTTCTGAAGTGAAGCGGGTACATTGCATGCAGTGAATAGCAGCGACATACCAAATATCACCGCGAACTTTATTAATGTGGTTTTACTCATGTTCTTCGGTATCTTCTGGTTGCGGAAAGCTGTCAATAGTTTGCACAATGTCTTCGGTGAGTGAACTATCCTCTTCATCCCTGATGAGTTTTCGTCCTTGTGCCCATGAACCAAAAATGTAATAGAGACCCGGAACTATAATTACTCCGAACAGAGTGCCGAAGAGCATTCCGCCGAGAGCAGAAGTGCCAATGGTTCTGTTTCCAATTGCCCCCGCACCGTGTGCTGCAGCAAGTGGTATGAGGCCGGCAATGAATGCGAACGAAGTCATCAGAATAGGGCGAAACCTCACCTTCGCACCTTCTACTGCCGCTTCAAGTACAGTGGCTCCCTGATGTTGTTTCTGAACTGCAAATTCTACTATCAACACCGCATTTTTTCCCAACAACCCCACCAGCATTACAAGCCCTACCTGCGCATATATATCATTGGCGAGGCCCATTATTTTAATAAGAATGAACGAACCGAACACTCCGGCAGGCAGGGAAAGAAGTACCGCAAGAGGAATGATAAAGCTTTCATATTGCGCCGCAAGGACAAAATAAACAAAGGCTATGACGATAAGGAAGATATAAATAGCTTCATTACCCCTTCTCGCTTCATCGTAAGAAAGTGCTGCCCAGTCAATATCATAGCCCTTGGGCAAAGTTTTCAGCGCTGTTTCTTTCACTGCCTCTATTGCCTCGCCACTACTGTACCCTTTTGCAGGTGCTCCCCGGATAGCAGCCGTATTATACATATTATAGCGATTGATCTCATTTGCTCCCTGCTTTTTTTCTATTTTCATAAAGGCTGAAAAAGGCACCATTTCATCTCGATCATTCTTCACATAGAGATTCATAATATCCGTCGGTAACCTCCGGAATTCAGGTGCCGCTTGCACAAATACCTTGAAAAATCGCTGAAACTTGATAAACCCAAGTTCATACGTGCTTCCAACAAAAATGGAAAGTGTGTTCATCGCATTGCCAATTGACACACCTTTCTGCATTGCGAGATCATTGTCAATCTCAATTTCATACTGGGGATAATTCGCGCTGAAAAAAGTAAACAGCCCCGTGAGTTCTTTCCTTTTTTTGAGTTCATCCATAAACTCATTCTTTACCTTTTCCAGTTCATTGTAATCACCGGAGGTAGTTTTATCGAGCAATTGAAGTGCGAAACCACCTGCTGCTCCATATCCTGGAGCAGCGGGAGGTTCAAAAAATTCAATAGTAGCTCCGGGAATTTCTTTTGCTTTTTCTTCGAGTTCATAAATGATTTCATTGACCGAGTGCTCACGATCCCCCCAAGGTTTCAGATTAATGAGGCAGGTTCCGGCATTGGATCCTCTCCCTTCGGTGAGTACTTCATATCCGGCAATGGAAGAGACGGATTGTACCCCATCCACTTTTAATATGATATCCTGCAATTGTCTTGAGATATCATTGGTTCTCTCCAATGTTGAACCTGGAGGAGTCTGAATAATCGCATAGACCATTCCCTGATCTTCGCTGGGAATAAAACCCGAAGGAAGGTTATTTGCAACGAGCACAATACCGACGGTAAATAACAGCCAAAGCCCGGCAGTAATCCATTTTCTGTGGGCGATCCGCTTCAACAAGCTAACATATCCTCCGGTCAGTTTTTCAAATGCCCGGTTGAAGCTATCTATGAGACGGTTGAGAAAATATTTTTTTCTTGGTTTACCATGCGTATTTTTCAGAATCATTGCACAGAGCACCGGAGTAAGTGTCAAAGCAACCAAGCCCGACAGCACAATGGAACTGGCCATCGTGATAGAGAACTGCCGATAAAACACACCCACTGGCCCCGTCATAAAAGCCACTGGCACAAATACGGCAGTCATCATCAGCGTGATTGCAATCACTGCACCACTGATTTCTTTGAGCACCTTTTTTACAGCATTGAATGGTGAGAGATGTTCTTCCTCCATTTTTGCGTGAACAGCTTCTACCACCACAATGGCATTGTCCACGACAATCCCAATTGCGAGTACAAGCGCAAATAAAGTGATCATATTAATCGTAAGTCCGAAAATTTGCATGAAAAGAAACGCCCCGATGAGCGAAATTGGCACTGCCAGCGTAGGTATCAGCGTAGATCGCCAGTCTCCAAGAAAAATAAAAACAACAAGTGCGACGAGAATAAATGCATCACGCAAAGTATGAAGCACTTTTTCAGTGGACGCATCCAGAAATTTTGACACATCATAGCTTACTTCATAATCCATCCCCGGCGGAAACGACTTTTTCAGCTCTTCTAATTTTTTCTTCACATTAGCGATGACTTCACTGGCATTGCTACCATAGGTCTGCTTCAGCACAATTGCCGCAGAGGGGTTTCCATTCAGATTGGAATAAATATCATAGTATTCACTGCCCAATGTTACCGTAGCAATGTCTTTTAGGCGGAGGAACTCACCTTTGGCATTGGCACGAATGATTACGTTTTCGTATTGTTCAGGTTCATTATACCGGTCAGCATAAGCCAGCACATATTCCAGTGCTTCCGCCTGCTTGCTGTCGCCCCTTCCGATCCGGCCCGGTTTCCCAATGATGCTCTGATCATCGAGTGCTTCCATCACTTCGTCGGGAGAAACTTTATAGGCCCTCATACGTTCTGGATTGAGCCAGACGCGCATTGCGTACTGGCGGCTCCCCAGTATTTTCGCCTGGCCTATCCCGTTGATCCGCTGCAATTCCGGAATCATATTGACTCCCGCATAGTTGAAGAGGAACTTCATATCAGAGTTTTCATCCTTGCTGTACAGGTTTACATACATCAGCATACTCGGCACGACCGGAGTGATGATGACTCCCTCTCGCTGCACGAGCGTGGGCAATCTGTTGGTAACCTGCTGTACCCTGTTCGATACCTGTACAAGAGCTTCATCGGGGTCGGTTCCAAGATTGAACACAATCTGGATATTGGCTTCACCGGCACTGGTGGCATCTGAAGTCATGTACCTCATTCCCCAGGCACCGTTGATTGATTGCTCCAACGGAATGATTACAGATTCCGTAAGAGACTTGGCACTCGCACCGGGATAGGATGCAGAAACCATAACCATTGGAGGAGCAATAGATGGAAACTGTGAAGTGGGAAGAGTTTTGATTGACAATAACCCTGTAAAAATGATTACGATCGAGAGTACGATCGCCAGTACAGGTCGTTTTATAAAATTGCTAAACATTTTTCCGGACTGATTGGTGGGTTATTCAACGTACAATTTCAAGTGAGTGATCACTGAATCGGGCTTCTCATACTTAAAGGCTATCTTACTATTGTCATTTACTTTTCTGATTCCTTCGAGCAGGAATTTTTCATTTTCAGAAAGTCCCTTCTTAACAACGTACAAGTCTGGCATTTCAGCAGCAATAGAAATTTCGCGCTGGTGAACAACGTTCTTTTCATCCACCACAAAAACATATTTTTTTTCGAGCACTTCAAAGGTGGCTTTTTGAGGGATAATGATTGCGTGTTTCAGCGGAACATCCATCAGAATATTACCGGTTTCTCCGTGTCGCAGTAGTCCATGTGGGTTTGGGAAAGTCGCCCTGAAATCAATGTTTCCCGTTTCATTGTTGAAGTCGGCCTCGATTGTTTCTACGGTTCCTATCTCATCAAACAACTGGTGATTTGCCATGAGCAGCGATACTTTCATCGGGCTGTCCTCTTTTGAATGGCTCCTGTATTCGAGGTATTCGGCTTCAGGAACATTGAAATACACCCACATTTTACTATTATCTGAAAGGGTGGTGAGCAAGTCTCCTTCTTCTACAAGGCTGCCAAGCCTCACCTGAAAATGATCCATGATGCCATCAAATGGTGCCCTGATATCCGTAAACTGGAGATGGGCTTCTGCCAATGCAAGTTCTGCTTTGGCTTTATCGAGCTTTGCTTTTACAAGAGCAAGTTCGTTGGGAGAAACTACATTCTTTCCTGAAAGTTGCTGAGTATTCTTGTATTCGATTTCAGCAAAATCGGCTTCAGCCCTCGCTTTTTGAAGCTCTGCATTATAGATCAGTGGCATGATTTGAAACATCTGCTGCCCTTTCTTCACGAACTGCCCCTCATCTACGAAGATGTTTTCTATATATCCTCTTTCCAACGCTCTCAGTTCAATGTGCTGGCTGGATCGAATCTGGCAGACATAATCTTTCGTAACCATAGTATCTTTAACAAGGGGGGATGTCGCAAGAAGAGGTGCCATCTCTTCCTTTTCTCCTTTATTTGAATCGCAACTGATCAATGCAAAACTAGTAACCACACATACAAAAAGGGGCATGAGTATTTTCCTCATAATTGTGATGAATAACAATTTGTTATTATGAAAAATAAGGACTACCGAAGGGATCAACTCTTCACAGTAGCAATTAGGTATCCGGCGGTATGAAGCGCGGGAATGAAGGCCGGAGATGATGGCCTGTCACATTACATCAAATCCGGAAAGTACAAAGCAATAGATGCCTGCGACAAGTATAACTAAAAGGAATTCTGAAAGGCGGCCAAAAATTTTGAACCTTGTCCTGAAAAAGGAAAAAAACAGAAATCAATAAAGATAACAGGGCAAACGCAGTAACCGGTTTCTTCTTAGATAGGTTTAGATCGTCTCTCTCCTCTTTCCCGAAAAGCAAAATATTGAAAAAATTGTGGGTTGTATCACTTTTCATAGAACAGGAAAAGGGAGACGATAATCCACACATTGACAGGTTCGGGTGAACAAGGATAGCAGGTGTTGTGCCTCCTTCTAATACAGAGCCATGAACCGCACTGAATAAAGTCTGCGCCTGAATAAATCCGTATAAAAGCAGGAAAAAAAGAACAATGAACTTCCTATAGGAAGCACTGCGCAGGAAACCAAACGATGCAACTCCGTTCCGATTCAACAGAGAGGCATAAGAAGCCAGCTTTAAATGCATCCTATTCACTTCCACCTTGGAAAGATTCAAAATAGTTTTCAGTGTTTCTGCAATCCATTTCACAATTGCAGGGCAAAACTAAAAAATTTCTTCGCATAAGTTTTAATTTATATTTTTTATATCAATCATTAAATATTTTTATGATTAAATTTGACCAGTAAAATCAATGGTTGTAAAAAACAGCCGCATTAAACATTAACTTCTTATTAAATATATCCATGGATTATACCCTGCATCAATTACATGTATTCACTAAAGTCGTGCAGCAGAAAAGCATCACCCGGGCAGCAGAAGAGTTGTTTATGAGTCAACCGGCAGTTTCGATACAGTTAAAGAATCTGCAGAGTCACTTTGATATTCCGCTCACTGAGGTGGCCGGCAGGCAATTGTTTATAACTGATTTTGGCAAAGAAATCTACGATATGGCGGAGCGTATAATCAGTGAAGTGAACGCCATCAATTATAAAACGATGGCCTATAAAGGAAATTTATCAGGGAGGATTGTCTTCTCTTCCGTTTCGACAGGCAAATATATTCTTCCCTATTTCCTAACGGATTTTATGAAGAAGCATGAAGGAATTGACCTTGTGATGGATGTTACCAATAAGTCGGCAGTCGTTGACAGCCTACGAAAAAATGAAGTGGATTTTGCTATTGTTTCTGTTCCTCCAAAAGATATTAAAATTCATCATGAAGTCTTGATG
>JADLBA010000225.1 GCA_020848015.1 Crocinitomicaceae bacterium
TGAAAGAACTTTTATATTCGCCATTCAGGGCGCACACATGGTATTGCCGCAATGGGGGGTGAAGTGCTTCTATGAAACTTTTGTGCTAAATTCAACTGCAGTAATTCTATTGAACTTTAGTGCTAATAATCCGCCACTTCGGCAATACCCAAACCGTTAGTGGCAAGTCAGGCCAACATCACGAAAAATTGTTATCAATCAAATTTCCCATTTCGGGAACTTTGTGTATATTAGCCAAAACCATTTCAATTTGAGAGTAATTTCAAAGAAAATACTGCGTGAGTTTTGGGAAAAGCATTCGGACAGTCAGGAACAATTGACTTCTTGGTTTCGCGAGACAAGTAACGCTAACTGGAAATCACCCAGAGAAATTAAGAAAGAATATCCGAGTGCAAGCTTTTTAGAAGATAATCGCGTTGTTTTTAACATTAAGGGTAATAGATATCGTCTGATAGTAAGGATAAATAATGATCATCAGATGATCTGGGTTCGCTTTGTTGGGACTCATGCTCAGTATGATAAAATTGATGCAACAAAAATTTAGAACACATGACAATCAAACCAATTAAATCAAAAAGGGACTATCAACGCGCTTTGGAAAGGCTTGAAGTAATATTCGATTCAAAAAAAGGGTCTAAGGAAGGGGACGAACTTGAGATTCTTGGAATTTTGATCGAAAAATATGAAGATGAGCATTTTCCTATTGGATTCACGGATCCGATTGAAGCCATTAAATTCCGAATGTAGAAAATGGGGTACAATCAAAGTGATTTGGCAAATGTTGTGGGCTTGAAAAGCCGGGCAAGTGAAATATTAAGTAAAAAGAGGAAGCTTACGCTTGAGATGATTCGTCAACTCCACGATAGCCTGAAAATCCCAACAGAAGTCTTAATCCAGGCATACAAGTAAGCAATGCCCAGCCACTAACAGATAAGGTTTCGTCGCGTCGGAACGACGCACGATGAAACCGATGTTGCACGGAACCGTGTCGTCTATCCCGGTTTTCTATTATGGTTTTATCGTTGAATTGTTTGTCTGTAACCACACGGGGAACTACATCTTGATTTTTCGATCTGATGGTTCAACCACAGTGTATTTTTTCACGAAAGGGTTTGCCATTTGAAATTCTACTATATTTGCGCCCCGAAAAAATGGCGGGGTAGCTCAGCTGGTTAGAGCGCATGATTCATAATCATGAGGTCGGGGGATCATGCCCCCCCCCCGCTACGAATAAGGTCTGCTCGATTGCAGAGCAGACTTTTTTATTTTTGTACGGAGAGAAAAAAAATTCTTTTTCTCCTATTATTTGTATTCACGGTCATAATGCATTATCCTTGCATACAGACCTACCTACTACAGTACAATATGGAAAAAGTCAAACTGGAAATGGAATTTCTGATCCGTACTTCGGATCATATATTATTCAATCGAATCAGCACTCCCAGCGGGCTCGAAGAGTGGTTTGCCGATGAGGTGAACATCCGCGATAATGAGTTCACTTTTATCTGGGAAGGAGAGCAGCGAAAGGCACAGTTAGTAACGGTAAAAAAAGACCAGTTCGTTCGTTTTCACTGGCTTGATGAGGGGAAGGAAAAAACTTTTTTTGAGATGCGGATCAAGATTGACGAGATGACCGGTGAGGTTGCGCTTATTGTTACCGATTTTTGTGATGAGGGAGATGAAGAGGAAACAGAGATGTTGTGGAATTCGGCGCTTGAAAACCTGCGCAGGGTGATTGGTGGCTAACTCACCATTTTGTATAAAATTCGTGTGTCAACAATTTATAGGACTCAGAAAATTCTCCCGGACTTTTTTCAATTAATAGTGACTCCATAACCGGTTCTCCAGGGTATCCCTGTATAAATTCGAGCATTACCCTTGTAGAATCCTTGTGTGCGAGTGTAAATACATGACATATTCTCCGGGGAAAAAAACCACAGTCCAACCCTCTGTCAAGCCATCTCTTTAATTGCTGTCGCGGAATGATAAGTGCAATGATGCCGTCTTTTGTCAATAATGTTGCCGCCTGATGCATAAACAATTCAGCGGGTAGTGTATCGTCGTGGCGAGCAGTGCTTCTCACCGGATTAGTGGCGCGCAGAGATTGAGAAAAATAGGGGGGATTAGAAATAATAAAATCAAATTTTACTTCTACAGTAATCTTCAAAAAATTGCCCTCGTGCAACTTTAAGCGCTCACTCCAAGGGGAGTGAGAAAAATTATATCTTGCATCTTCTGAACTTCCGGGGTCAATTTCAACTGCATCAATAACAGCGAATGTATTGCGTTGAGCACAGATCAATGCAATAACCCCTGTTCCTGTACCCACATCAAGTATCCGTTTAGCACTTCCAACATCAGCCCAAGCACCGAGCAATACGGCATCGGTACCCACCCTCATAGCGCTATGAGCTTGTTCTATTTCAAACTGCCTAAATCGAAATGGCTTAGAAGTAGGATGCTGCATATATCACTTATTGCTCTTCGTCTCATTCCATGTTTTATATTGGCTTTGCAGTATTTTTCTTTCTGTGGGAATATCCCGCAAAGGGGCACACTCCTGCAATTTACTAAAATAATCCTTTGGGAGTTGCTGGTAAAGAGCGGTTCCTTCACTCTTCCACCGCAGCATTTCATCGCTGACCGTTTTCAGCACTATTGCAGGGCAGCCTGCAGCTAAAGATCGCCGCGGAATAACCGTATCTGCCGCCACAAAACTCAGTGCCCCAATAATGCATTCTTCCTCCACCACTACCCTGTCCATTATTACCGTGTTCATCCCCACAAGACAATCTCTTCCAATGGTTGCACCATGTATGATCGCACCATGACCAATGTGAGCGTTCTTCTTGAGAAAAACGGTTGTGCCGGGAAACATGTGAATCGTACAATTTTCCTGAACGTTACATCCATCTTCAATGACAATGGCTCCCCAGTCGCCACGAATAGCCGCGCCAGGCCCAACATACACATCACGACCAATGATCACATTACCTGTTACCGTTGCATTAGGGTGTATAAAAGAAGACTCGTGTACCACAGGGATGAAGCCATCGAAAGAAAAAATATTTGCCATATCACAAACATACTGATCGTAGTTTTATTAGCAGGCTTTTTTTTTATCCGGTGCCAATACTCAGTATCTGGGTGCTAAATCGCACACCAAGAATTATTGGTATCAGCCACGCTGCCAGAACTATTATGTAAATTTGAACCCACAACGAAATACGGAACAAAGTCATGAAACTTCGCATCAAAGGGAATTCTTTACGGCTCCGGCTTACGAAAACTGAAGTTTCTTCCCTTGTGTCGGGGAATACAATTAGAGAATCCACTATTGTCTCTCCTTTTTTCAGTTTTTCCTACAGCATTAAAACCTGGAATATGCTGGTAACAGGTGTACATTGGGATGAAAACCAACTGGTGATTTCGGTTCCCGAAACCACGACCTCTATATGGGCCTCTTCCGATGAAGAGGGCATGAAAGACACGTTGGACAATGGTACAGCAGAACCTCTCTCTGTGTTAGTAGAAAAAGATTTTACCTGTCTAAAAGGGAGTAAAGGCGAAAGTGATTCTGACAATTTTCCGCGAGCCCTTCACTGAAATGCTGATAGATAATCTCACCCGCGCCATCAACTATCTCCGGATAGCAGTTACAGACCGCTACAACCTGAGATGTCTCTACTGTATGCCAGAAGAGGGGCTGGATGGGGTGCCCCGGAGTAAATTTTGCTGACGTTTGAGGAGATCATGCGATTGCTGCGTATATCTGCACGTTGGGGAATAAAGAAACTGCGCATCACAGGTGGTGAACCATTTTGAAAAAAGACATTAAGCAAATCTTCCGGAGAATAGCTTAGGAAAATTTATTTGAAGCGATCGCTCTCACCACCAGTGGAACATTTACCGCACCGCATATTCCAGAACTAAAAGCACTCAGTATTCATTCTGTCAATATCAGTCTCGATACATTAGATGAGCGGCGTTTCAGCCGCATGACACGGCGTAACAATTTTCAGGAAGTAATCCGTAGTTTTCATTCGTTGCTTCGCTATAACATTCCGAACAAAATCAATGCTGTGATCATGGAAGTGAAAAATGAGGAGGACATTTTTGCCTTTCTACGCTGACAAAGGATTATCCTGTGCCAATGCGGTTTATAGAAGAAATGTCATTCAACGGAAAGGGGGACAGTCGTGCAATAAAATGGAATTGGAAAGCACTATTTGCTAAACTTGAAGCACATTATCCCTCACTTGAAAAAATAGAATCCAGTCCACATTCCGCATCAATGAATTTCAGTATCCCCGGTCATATTGGAACAATTGGGATCATTGCTGCCTATAGCAGAGCCTTCTGCGGTACCTGTGATAGGATGAGAGTAACAGCAAAGTGGAGTTTGAAAACCTGTCTTTACTATAGTGGCGTACTGAATATCCGCGATCTGCTGCTCAGTTATGCAGAAGATGATTTCATAGCTTCTAAACTTATTGAATGCGTAGGTAAGAGGGCTCTCAATGGCTTTGAAGCTGAAAAAATTCCGGTAAGCGAAAGTATGGCTGGAATAGGTGGTTAACAGATTATGCATAGGAAGATCCATTGCCTAATCCTATAATGGATATTCCTTTTGCTATTCCTTTTTTGGCATCGCGGCTTTTCCTCCTCCGCCCTTTTCCTCCCGACGTTCTTTCAGGCGTTCCTTCAACTCACGCCGAAATTCCTCATCAATCCCCATCAGTTTCTGGACTTTTGCATAACCCAGCATCGCCATGCTGTCGCGCAAAAACTTATCATCAATATCCACTTCCTCTCTCTTGTTTTTGGTAATGACATCAATAGCGGCTACTGTCTCTTTTTCGCCTCCGTTCTTTTCGCGCAATTCTTTATCTGTCTTGCGGATTGTTTTTTTCAGTTCCTTCTTTTTGCTATTATATTCATTGTACACCGGCCAAAACTTTTCAGCTTCTGCCACAGTAAGTTCAAGTTTTTCACTGATAAAAGCCCTTTTCAGCCGTTCGATCTTTTCCTGCCGCTTCTCGTCCTGACCAGCCTCCGTCTGCGCAATGGCACAAAATGAAAAAGCCAGCAGTAAAAGAGAAAATGTCACATTCTTCATTGTTTTAGTATTCATGGATTTATAAATTGTTTGTTTCGTCTTCAGATTCGAGCAGGTATTCCATAATGTCCTCATCGCTGAGATTCTCCCAACTAAGAGTATCTGCTGGGGTGTTTGGAATAATTGCTCGATCACTATTAATTTCATTCTGTTTTGGATAATGTTGAATTCTACCGGACGGCGCCCCCGCCCCAGTAACCAGAGAATCAGACAACATTTCCTCTATCTCTTCGAGATAATAATCGTAGTATTCTTCTTCCGTTGAGAAATAAGAGATATCTTCTTCAGTAATCCCCGATTCATTCAATAAGGCTTCAAACGACTCATTTTTATCGGCGGTGCCGCTATACAGGTAGATAACAAAAAATATTGCTGCTGCGGCGGCGATGCCCATCACCCGGTTCAGCAGCCGCCTTCCGCCAGACGAAGGATGGACAATCACCTTTGTTTGTTCCTTATTTGAAGAAACAATATCTTGTGCCATTTTTTCAAAATACCCTTCGGGTATTTCAAAGTGATTATGCTTTCCAATCTTGTTTTCGAGTTTTACCTGAGCGATAATTTCCTCCTCCTGTTTTTCGAAAAAATCTTCGGCTACTGGCTCCATAGCCTTTTCCAAAATTCTGTTTTCCAACGAATCAAAATAACCCTCCGGGATCGAAAACTCGTTATCACGAGAAATTATCGTGAGGCGCTTACCGGCATCATCGGGTAATTGGTTTTCAGTATTCCCTGATAGATTTTTCATTCTTTTATTAGAGTATTCTTATTGAGCAGGGTTTAATAAGAAAAATTAAATTCATAAATGTTTTGCCAGGTGTGCTTCAATTTTCTGAACAGCGTGATGAAACGATGCTTTCAATGCCCCGACACTTGTTCCGGTGATATCTGCAATCTCATCGTATTTTTTTTCTTCATAGTATTTCAGCACAAAGACTGCCTTTTGCTTCTCAGGCAGTGTTGCCAATGCAGTTTGCAGCATCCGCTGAATTTCATCACCAGAATAATATTTGTCAGCTTCGAGCGCAGCCGGCAAACTGAATTCTACCTCTTCGAGAGAAACTTTCCCAAGTCTTTTTTTTGTAGCAAGAAAAGTTACTGCTTCCCGGTACGCTATGGTGTGTAACCAGGTAGCGATCTTCGATTCGCCGCGAAAAGAAACCATTCCACGCCAGGCCTTGATAAATGTATTTTGCGTAAGATCATCAGCATCTTGATGATCGAGCACCATCCGCCGTATGAAATAGTAAATACTTTTCTGGAATTGCCGAACCAGCAATGAAAGAGACCTCTCTCTGGAAGAAGGATCATTATATAACTCTAAAAGTTCTTTATCAGTTAACATTCCGGACGAAAAGTACCTTTCAATTGTCAGTTTGACAAACGAATGAGCGGAAGGTTTAATGTGCTCCTGTAATGTCTTTGCGGGTAGAAAATATAACCCTCAAAGACAAAATGGGCTTCACGTAGGGCACTAAATTTTATACGAAGTGGTCATCATTCATTCTATTTCGCTTTTGAAAATACATCAGTCGTACCTTTGCACAAACAACTACCGCTTCATCGCTCTTTGAAAAAAGGGAGGAAAGTCCGGGCAGCACAGGGCGCTGTGCCTTGTATAACGCAGGGGATGCAAACTGGCGACGGTTTGCAGACAGAGAGTGCCACAGAAACTTATACCGCCAGTTGTCGCTTTACCAATGGCAAAGCCTCAGCAGGTAAGGGTGAAAAGGTGGAGTAAGAGCCCACCAGTGATGTGCGAAAGGGCATCAGCTTGGGAAAACCTCACGGGCTGTAAGACCATGTAAACCGGGGATCGTATTGTAAAATACGTGAAGGGCTGCCCGCCCGGTCCCGGAGGGTAGGTCGCATAGATAAATGATGAAGGCTGTGGAGCGATCCGCCGTACAGAACCCGGCTTACAGGTAGTTGTTTTTTTTCTTCAACCGGAGAGAGCGCTATAAATTCCTCACCAAGATAACTGAGACATCAAAGTAAACGGGGGTATTGCGGGGGACAATTCCAGTGGAACTGCCGTCTTCGCCAAAAGCGAGGTAAGAAGGCATATATATTCTCGCTCGCTCGCCTTCTCTCAAAAACGACAAACCATATTGAAACCCTGGTACCAGTTGACCCGGACGGCCAAACTGAAAAGTCATCGTAGTAAGGGGATCGAGTGATGTTCCATTCAGTAAAAAAGTACTGTAGTTCATCGTCACTTCCATTCCTGCTCTGATGGTATCTCCATCGGCATCGTTCCATTTTTCGATGAACACATCGCCGTGCTGCTCTACCGGATGCTCATTTCCATCCACAAAAAACATATTGATCGCCTCGGTCTCTTGTAACTCCCCCTGTTGAGCCGCCTGCATCAAAAAGTTGACAAAACCCTGTCTATCGAAAGTATGAATAACATTGATATTCAATTTGACCAGCGCTTCTCTGTTCTCAGTTTGATAACGCCCATAACCCGAAAGGTAGGTACTATCAAAATCGCCAAATGGAAGAATCCATGTTACATTGTCTCCACAATTGAGCAGTTCCATCCGTGTAATAAGACGATCACTAACGGAAGAAGGTTTCTCGCCTGATATTTCTGTTTTTCTCAACTTTCCGAGATAAACAATGGAATTGAATATTGCATCTGTACTATCGGCTCTCTGTGCCTTAATCTCAAGTACGGAATAAGCAGCATCTTTCAGCATAGGGCGGCAATCACCGAATTGATTCAACTTTACATAAAAATCTTTTTCGATTTTTTCATAACCGGGAAATTTATTACAGGAAGTAAAAGTCAGACATACCAAGGCAATTATCCATTCAAAGGGCGAAAAGAATAAACGGATTTGTATCATTGAAATTCCTGATTACTCGATTCCCTGCAAATAAATATCATATACTAAACTTGCATCCTGCGGTATTTTGCCGGAGTCACCTGTAAACCCAAAGGCGAGATGTGAGGGCATCACTAATTTTGCTTTGTCACCTACGTGCAATAACTGAACAGCTTCATGCAAGCCGGCCTCCACATTATCTTGCCCTATCAGAAACCTGACAGGGTGCAGACTGTCGGTTGTATAACACAGCGTACCATCCAGCATTTCGATTCTGTAGGAGAGTACGGCTACTTCTGTCTCTTTCGGTTGTGAGCCTTTTCCAAGCGCATACACCCAATAGTTTAGCCCCGTACTTGTTTCGGTCATCGGCCAATTTTTCTGACGAATAAATTCGCGGAGGCGCTCCTTTTCTTCTTGATGTTTTCTTTTATTCGACTCTACCAATTCTTTTTGAATCTCTTCCATCGAGGGCGGTGTTACTCTCTTTTTTTCAGAACATCCGTTGCACTCTGCGAGTACAATTATCAGTAAAACAATTGCAGTTCTCATGAGCGATTGATTTCCTCGCATTGCCGCTCTGTCTCTTTCAAAAAACGCTTTACTGCTTCTTCCATTGTCTCCACCGAGCTTCCACCTGCTGCATTGAAATGCCCTCCCCCATTCCACGACCGGCGGGCAAAAGTATTGACATCAAAGCCGCCTTTTGAACGGAATGATGCTTTGATTTCATTCGCACCTTCGCGAAAAAAAGCAGCCATTTTTATTCCATTGATGCTGAGAGCTTGGTTTACCAGGCCTTCAGTGTCACCGGGTCGGTAATTGAATTGTTTCATCTCATCTAAAGTAAGGGTGATATAGGCCACCGAACACTCCGGAACGACAGCGAGTTTTTCACTCAATGCAAAACCGATGAGCCTCATCCTGTCAGGCAAGTTGGTATCATACACCTCGCGATGGATTCTTGCATGATCCATCCCTGTGGCAAACAATTCGGCAACTATGCGATGTGTATCAGCGGTAACCGATGGAAAGCGAAAAGACCCGCTATCTGTCATAATACCACAGTAGATGCACGAGGCAATGTCTTCATCGAGCAGTGCTCTCCATCCGCAGCGATCAATGAAATACCAGATCATCTGGGCGGTGCTGCATATTCCGGTGTCTGAATAAAGTACTTCAGCAAAATCTTCGGGTTCATGGTGGTGATCTATCAGAATGAAATCTGCCGTTGTGCCTTTCAGTGCTTTTTCCATTGCAGTGCCCGTCCTGCCGAGGTGATTATAGTCTAATGAAAAAATGAGCGCTGCAGATGCAATTGCATTCTTTGCTGCTGCTTCGTTTTCATCAAACAACAGAATATCCCCGTATCCCTTTATCCATTGTAAAAATGAAGGCACTTCATCCGGTAATACGATTACAACATTTTTTTGAAGTTTCTTCAACAGAAGGAACAATGCCATCGCTGACCCCACGGCATCCCCGTCGGGAGATTTGTGGCTGGTGATCACTATCTGCTTAGCACTATCAATCAATTGCTTTGACCGATCCACCTGTTCCTGATTCAATCTCATAGTTCAAAGATAGCAGTGTTCGCTAAAGGTAATATTGTCAATTGCTTTTTAATCACAATTAAAATTCAGGTTTTTTTGAGCTCGCAGAAAAGATGAATCATCACTCTTTAACTCTTGAAATTCAAAAAAATATTATTCGTAACCATTATGGTAGTGTCTAAACAATATCTCATTCATAAAATCTCAAATACTCCTCCCACCAATAAAGTCAAAGCCGTGACAAGATACTCCATGTGAAAAGCCTAACGTGTTACCGCGAGATTCTCCACAATATAGCCGAGTACTTTTTCCATCAGATGAAGCCTGTCTTTTCCCCGCACATTGTGGCCGTGTCCCGGGTAGGCGAAAAAGTCAACCAATATGTTTTTATCTATACACGCTTTTAGAAATTTCATGTCGTGTTGCAGTACAACAACATCATCATCAGTGCCATGAATCATCAGCAGATCGCCTTTGAGATCAGCTACATAATTGGTAAGATCAGCAATTTTATATCCCTCAGGGTTTTGATCGGGAGTGTCCATATACCGTTCAGTGTACATTACTTCATACATACGCCAGTCAATTACTGATCCACCGGCCACCCCTACTTTAAACGTACCGGGCTTTCTAAGCATCAGGCCGGTGGTCATAAAGCCGCCAAAACTCCAGCCATGTACCGCAAGTCTTCCCGGATCAACAAAGTGAAGAGACTTCAAGTATTTTACCCCCATTATTTGATCATCAATTTCCACCGTTCCGAGTTGGCGGTGTATAGCCTGCTCAAATGCTTTCCCACGATGTGCAGAACCTCGTCCATCCACTGTAAAGACAATATATCCCTGTTCCGCGAGATAATTCATCCACAGTGACGAACCCGCAAGCCAGCTATTGGTTACTAATTGTACATGCGGGCCATTGTAGAGATATACTACAGCAGGATATTTGTTTGAGACAGAAAAATTTGTGGGTTTTATCATCCTGCAATAAAGAGGGGTGCTTCCATCAGCAGCAGTAATGGTAAAAATTTCGGTATTGCCGATGGCTCTTCCATCTAAGGGATTTTCTGCGATTAGCAGACTGCGGATCATCCGCCCTCCACTGCTGCTAATATCTATCCGGTTAGGAACAGTGATAGAGTTGTAGGTATCAAGAATAAACTCGCCACTATCGGAAACCTGCACATCATGAGTACCTGAAGCGCCGGTAATCTTCATCATCAGCATATCGCTCAGATTGACCGAATAGGCATTCGATTCGGTTGGATTATCGCCGGTACCTGCCACAAACATTTTTGTTCCATCTTTATTGAAACCAAGTATTTCCGTCAGTTCGAAACGGGCGTGCGTTTGGCGAAGCAGTTCTCCATTGGTATTGTATAGATAATAGTTATGAAAACCATCCTGCCAACTGTACCACAAGAAGATATCCTTTTTGCCTTTTACAAAGGTGATGGGTTGCTCGGGTTCCACCCACTTATCATCCTTTTCAGTAATCAGGATTTTGATAAGTTTCCCTGTTGCCGCATCGTAGCGGCGCAATTGCATTTCTGTTGTTTCGCGATTAATATGTATCAGGTAGATATCCTTTCCATCAGGGCTCCATGTGAGATTGGTAGCATAGAAAAACGGATTAAATTTTATTCCGGTCAGACCATTGCTCAATTCGAGATATATGGTAGTGCCTGATGAAAGGTTATAAACGCCGACACTCACCTTTTCACTTTGTGCACCGGCCATAGGATACTTGATATACTTTACTACTGCCGGCGTTTCTTTATAGTCAATCAGCGGATAATCCGTTACCTCTGCTTCATCTTTTTGGTAAAAGGCCAATGCGTTTCCGGATGGACTCCAGAAGGTACCCTTTACTATACCATATTCGTTTCGCGACACACTCTGACCACTGACAATATCCTTTTCATTGTTTGTGACCTGAATGTCCTTTTCACCTGAACGGATAAACAGATTATTCCCTTTTGTATAAGCAAAATTGCCCGATGCTTTATGATAATCAGTATTCTCACCATCCTTTGGTATTCTACTCCTTGCTGTAACACTTTTTGTTTTTCGATTTGCCAGCAAGTATTGCCCCTCCGCTTCAAAATAAAAAGTGTTCGCGTCTAACCAGGTAATATCGGGGAATTCAGTGAGTTTCTGCGTCAGCTTGTTCCAGTCGTTAAGCTGTGCCAATGTCAGTGCAGCCTGTTCCTTTGTTTTCGCATTACCCTGAAATAAAGTATCATTTTTTACATAAACAAAATCATCGCTGCCCGGCAGCCAATTCAACTGGTCTAAATTTTTGGGATAAAACTGCCGGTATTGCCCGTTTACAGCCTCTTCCAGAGTAAGCGGCTGTTGTGAAAATAACGAAAGGGAAATGAATAAAAAAAGAAATGAAGATGCGTATTTCATGTGGGTTTGTTTGTCAGAGCCAAAAATACAATGAACGGAATACTCATTAGAGTATTGAGTGATTTGCGGTAATTACCGGATATAAGTGGCACAATTTATTGCTGGCAACATTGTTCGAGGAACTGAATAAGATTTTCTATACTGTTTCCGTAACTATCTTCTAAGTTCTTTAGCAGGGGATTCCGTGACATTTTCTCCTGACGGGCAACCAAAAGTCCACTTAACGGGTTTTACACATAAAATTCATGCATTGTTAACGATGCGTTACCACTATAATTGATATAACGGGCGTATATTAGCCGCCGCAAACGGCATGATACAGCTATTTGTTCATAACCGGTTTTTCCTTTTCCTCTACTGTTTCTCTATATCTTTTTTTTCTGGTGCACAGTGCATTGTGATCAATGAGATCATGATCAATGCTCCCGGAAGTGGTGCTAATTGTGATGGAGCCTGCACGCCAAATACAGGAGAATGGACCGAGTTATACAATACCTGTTCACAGCCGGTGAACATCGGGTGTTATGTACTGGCCGACGGTGATTTCACTGTTACCATTCCCTCTGGCACCATACTGGAACCCAATGATTATTTCGTGATCGGAAGTATCAACTCAAACGTTCCGGTAGATCTTTACCTCGGTTCCTGTGGATGTACCAACGGATCGGGTATTGGTATTTTTTCTAACAACAGCGAACAGTTGATGTTGTTAAATTCCTCTGGGCAACTGATGGATGCGGTTTACTGGGGGAGTGGTCAGTTTCCTGCTGCGGGTGTGACTCCGCCTCTTGTGGGTTGTTCATCTATCAACTTCTCTGCAAATTCCGCGAATGCAAACTTCGAATATCTCCCATCTTCGGGAAGCGATGGATGTACCCTCGCCCGCGTTTGCGATGGTGTAAGCCCATGGGAAGAGCGCTGCGGCTCAGGGGTGACGGGGAATGCAAGCAATGGGATTCCAGTTGAACCGGACTTTTCCGCAACACAAACGGAAATATGTCCGGGAAGCTGCATCAATTTCAATGATGAGTCGGGCGGAGTACCTACCGGATGGACGTGGTCGTTTCCGGGAAGCAATACTCCCTCTTCCATTGCACAAAATCCTTCGGGGGTTTGCTATCCTACCGAAGGAGAATACGATGTTACACTTCAAGTCACCAGTCTCTGTGGTACTTTTTCATATAGCCAGCAGGGCTTTATAGTTGTGGCTGCCCCAGATACCCCTGAAATCACTGCTTCCGGGTCTCTTTCATTCTGCTCAGGAGGAAATGTCACACTATCCGTTTCAGGAGGATCATCCTACCAGTGGTTCCAAAATGGTACTGTTATTTCAGGAGCTACCAACGGACAATATATTGCAAACAGTGCTGGAAATTATTCGGTAGAAGTATCCGACAGCCAATGCACTTTGCTGTCAGACGAAGTACAAGTCAGTGTTGTTCAATCATTACAGCCGGTACTGAACGCATCTGGGGCAACGCAGGTATGTCAAGGACAATCGGTATTGCTCACTACCGATACAGGCTATTCTTCCTATCAATGGTTCCGGGATGGAAATAGTATTGCGGGAGCCTCTTCTGATTCTTACAACGCAACCATTGGCGGTAATTATTCTGTCGTCGTTGGAAACGGGCTGTGCAGCGGAACTTCCGATCCTGTAATGATAAATGTAGTGATTCCGCCTTCGGCAACAATTGCATCTTCCGATAATCAACCAGTATGTGAAGGAGAAGAGGTGATACTAACAGTTCCGGACAATTTTTTATCGTATCAGTGGATGATGAACAGTACAGTTTTGGCAGGAGAAAATTCCAACTCATTCGGTGCTACTGATGAAGGCAGCTACTCCGTAATCGTTGGGAACGGAATATGCACTGCGGTTACCCCTTCTTTTATTGTTGAAATTATTTCACTCCCGGTGGCCAATATTCAGCCACAGGGAATGGTGCAGGTATGTGAAGGAGAGGAGATACTACTCACTGCTTTCGGATCAGTTGATACCTATCAGTGGATGATAAATGGAACTGATATTATAGGAGCTGAATCAGCCACATTCCTCGCAGATCAGTCAGGTACTTATGCTGTTGAAGTAGGTAACGAAGGCGTATGTTTTTCACAGTCGAATACAATTGTTGTGCAAGTGGTCGCAGTGGTACAACCGGAGATTGTTTCCTCAATGGGTTCGATGGAAAGTTGCGAGGGAGAAAATTTTTCAATTTCGGTTGCAACTGGGTATTCTTCCTACCAATGGTATTTTGGGGGATCTGCATTGACAGGCTCCACCTCCTACTCAATTACTCCACAACTATCAGGGGAGTATTCTGTGGTAGTGGGTCAGGCACCCGGATGTATTACCTCTCCGGTGGTCGTGGAAGTCTTGGTTCATCCTGTTCCCACTGCGGCTATTTCTCCTTCGGGAAATATTGTTCAGTGCACATACGAGCCTGTTTCGATCGAGGCATCAGGTGTTGGAAGTTACCAGTGGCTATTAA
>JADLBA010000226.1 GCA_020848015.1 Crocinitomicaceae bacterium
CAATCTATTTCCGATGGTGCAGGGTGTAGTCAGCAATAATCCACAGGATCGCAGACAGTTGACTAATCTCTTTTCGGCTCGCCAGCAGTTGCGCCCTGCGGGCGAATTATCTACTGACCTTTTCAATACCGTTTCTACGCAGATGTCGAAACAAATAGGTATCCAGATAAAACAAATTGTACAGTGATGTTATTTATCGCCGGTTCAAATTCTTCCTGCTATTTTCTTTTCCGGTTCAGAACGCTGTTTCTTTTTTACCTGCTGATAGCTTGGTCATGCAACAATAAAAACACCGTAAAAACTTCTTCCTCCGGAAATGTAAATGAAAAACCAGTCTGGGTAGAGAACCGCCCTGTCAGCAGTTCATATTATACCGGTATTGGATCGTGCAGTAAATTATCGCAGCCATTAGATTATCAGGCGATCGCTAAAAAGAATGCATTTAACGATCTCGCTACAGAAATCAGTGTGAAAGTGCAGGGCAGCACTTTTTTAAATACGTTAGAAGTCAATAAGAATTTTAGTGAGGAGTTCATTTCGACAATCAGCACTAGTACCAACGAGCAGATAGAAGATTATGAGATGGCGGGGATATGGGAAGACCGCAACCAATATTGGGTATATTACAGACTGAACAAATCAGACTATCAGCGAAAAAAATTAGAGAAAAAAAACATGATTTTGAGCCAGAGCAATGATTATTACAGAAAGGGATTGGAAGCAGAGGCATCTTCAGACATCCCTGCTGCAGTTGATTTTTATTTACACGGACTTTTTGTTTTAAAACCCTATTGGAACGAGGTCAATGAATACACAGGAGACAGCGGAAAGATGTTTCTTGATAATGAATTATACTCTTCTCTCCAGCGTACAATTTCCGGCCTGGCAATTAGACCTTCATTGGAAAAGCTCATCCTTTCTCCTGAAAATGGCTATTCAGTACAATTCCCTGCACAGGTGCTTTATCAGGGCAGAAAGGTTCGCGGAATTGCGCTTTCCTACTCCTATCAGAAGATTAATTATATGAAGCCTCGCAGGGTAAATACAGATGAAAACGGAACTGTTACCATCGAAGTGAATGGTACGGATCCGGTAATAAAAAACAATGTACTCGACATAGCAATTCTCACAGAAGCTCTGATCCCAGCAGATGTGGACAGAAACATTGCATTGGGGCTGATCAAAAATGCCCGCGCTGATCGCAGACAAGTCCCGATTGAGTTGATCACGCCTGTTTTTTTTATTGAGACCGAAGAAAAAGTATATGGGCAGCCCGGCAATGGAAAAATACTGAGCAGCTCTCTACAGGGAGAGCTGCTTAAAAGGGGGATGCGTATTTCACAGAAAAACGTGGAGGCCAACTATGGAATATATATCCATTCTGACACTAACAGAGGAGGAACTTCTCAAGGATTTACCGTTGCCTTTTTGCAGATGACAGTTACTGTAAAAGATCTTAGCAACAACGCGGTAGTATTCGAAGAAACACCTAACCAGCTAAAAGGAATTCAATTGAACGAAGAGTCCGCCAGCGAGGATGCATATAAAAAAGGGAAGGAAAAAATAGAACAGCAAATAGTTAAGGGTATGCTGGATGCCATTTTGTAGATTTGGCACGATTCGTGAAAAATTTGAGTAACCAAAAATAAAACCTACGATTATGAAAATTCGCAATTTTACTCTCATTATTCTAATTTCTGCCATTGCGCTCTTAGGTGCAGGTTGTAAAAAGAAAAAGAAGGCTCAGGAAACCGCTAAGCCAAAAGGTGAAGTCCTGATCAATGAATATTGTACAGGCGATGCATATACCAGCGACAAAGACTTTTTCCGGTCAACTGCTACCGGCGAAAGTATGGACAGGGAAACCGCGAAGAAAAAAGCTCGCTCCAATGCGAATGCGGAGCTTGCGAAGACCGTCAGCACCACAATGAAAATTGTTGGGGATAATTATGCTAACTCCTCAGAGTTCAACAACAAAGAGGAACTCACTGAAACCTTTCAGGAAATGGCTCGCACTGTTGTAGATCAGGAAATGCGGGGTGCAGTGGAAAAATGTGAAAAACTCACACAGAGGGAAGACGGAACTTATGTAAGTTATGTAGCGCTCGAACTCTCAGGACAGAAAATTGCCGATGCTTATAGCAAAGGTCTTTCGCAAAATGACAAAATCAAGGCTGATTACAACTACGAGAAATTTAAAGAGACATTCGAAAAAGAAATGGAAGCTCTTTCGAAAGGTAAATAAACAAGACGCACATAAAAAATGAAACGCCACCGTATCCCTGTGGCGTTTTTTCTTTGCTAACTACTCATTCTATCAACTCATGCGCTTTCTCAATTCAGCATCGATTGCATCGAGAAAATCTTCTGTGGAGAGATAGTGTGATTCATTGGTTTTATCACCATAAATGCAAACCGCCAAATCTTTTGTCATCTTACCCGATTCCACGAGATCAATGCAGGTATTTTCCAGCGTTTTTGCAAACCTAACTAAGTCTTCTGTTCCGTCTATCTTACCGCGAAATGCGAGTCCCTGTGTCCACGCAAAAATGGAAGCAATCGGGTTGGTAGAGGTCTTCTTTCCCTGCTGGTGCTGGCGGTAATGGCGTGTAACCGTGCCGTGGGCTGCTTCTGCTTCCATTGTTTTACCATCGGGGGTAATCAGAGCAGAAGTCATTAGTCCGAGCGAGCCGAACCCTTGGGCAACAATATCTGACTGAACATCGCCGTCGTAATTTTTACAAGCCCACACAAAACCTCCGCTGCTCTTGAGGCAAAAAGCTACCATATCATCTATAAGACGGTGTTCGTAAACAATACCAAGTGCATCGAACTTTGCCTTGTATTCATTCAAAAATACTTCTTCAAAAATGTCTTTAAAACGTCCATCATACGCTTTCAGAATTGTATTTTTAGAAGAAAAATACAAGTTCCAGCCTTTCATCAGAGCCTGGTTAAAGCAACTCCTGGCAAATCCGTAGATAGATTCGTCTGTATTGTACATACTGAGAGCGACACCACTGCCCTCGAAATTATATACTTCCCATTTCTGCTCATCACCGCTTTCCGGTGTAAAGGTCATTGTCAGCTTTCCTCTCCCTTTGATCACAGTATCCGTTGCACGGTACTGATCACCGAAGGCATGACGACCGATATTGATCGGCTGGGTCCATCCAGGGACTAAGCGCGGAACATTTTTGCAGATAATCGGTTCGCGGAAAACAGTACCCCCGATAATATTACGGATAGTTCCATTAGGGCTCTTCCACATCTTTTTCAGGCTAAACTCTTTCACCCGCTGTTCATCAGGAGTGATAGTAGCACATTTAACTGCAACATTAAATTTCAGAGTTGCTTCAGCGGCATCAACAGTTACCTGATCATTTGTAGCATCTCTGTTCTCGATGCCCAGATCGAAGTATTTTATATCAATATCGAGATAGGGATGAATCAGTTTGTCTTTGATGAATGTCCAGATGATGCGTGTCATTTCATCACCATCCATTTCAACGACTGGATTGACAACCTTAATTTTATTCATAAATGTAAAATTATATGTAACAAAGGCGGAAGCAAAAATCAACTTCTGCGCTGATATTCAGGTATTCATTGTATCGGCCATCGGTTATTCCGGCCTGGGTTAGACTTAGGCAAATTCACGTGCAGAGAAAAAAAAGGCAGATTCGATGGCCGCATTTTCGTTGCTGTCAGAGCCATGAACTGCATTCGCCGAAATACTTTTCGCAAAAAGTGCGCGGATAGTTCCGGCTTCTGCTTTAGCTGGATCGGTAGCTCCGATCAATTTGCGGTATTCTTCAACAGCATTATTTTTTTCGAGAACCGCGGCGACAATCGGTCCGCTCGACATATACTCAACGAGTTCACCGAAAAAAGGGCGTTCACGATGAACAGCATAAAATTTTTCAGCATCTTCTTTTGAAAGGCGAGTCCATTTCATTGCCCTGATAGAAAAACCAGACCCAATGATTTTGTCAATGATCTTACCTGTGTGCCCTGCTGCGGTAGCATCGGGCTTAATCATGGTAAAGGTGATATTATCGGCCATAAAAGTGTATGATTTTTTGGAGCCGCGAAAATAGTCATAACACTGGTTGAAAAAACAATCTCATTTGAAATGACCAAAATGCCTGTTTCATTACCGGAATCACCGATTCGTCTCCCAGATCATACATTTAATGATCTGATAGAATAAACTTATAGCCTCTTGATCAAAACCTAAGGCAGCCATGTTTTTCATTCTTACCTTTGCACGGTATTTAAAGATATTCGTCATGTCCACTATTTCAGCCACAATGTGCGCTTATACACAGCGGGAATTCATAGATATGGAAGAAAACTATGGTGCGCACAATTATCATCCTCTCCCCGTTGTGTTGGAACGCGGTGAAGGGGCTTTGATCTGGGATACGGATGGCAAGCAGTATTTCGACTTTCTATCAGCCTATTCAGCAGTTAACCAAGGGCATTGTCATCCTCGGATAATAAAAGTACTGATTGAACAGGCACAAAAACTGACCCTCACTTCACGCGCTTTCTTTAATAACAGGTTAGGGCCTTATGAAAAATACATTACCGACTTCTTTGGTTACGATAAGGTACTGCCAATGAATACCGGTGTAGAGGGAGGCGAAACGGCCGTCAAGCTTGCCCGGCGATGGGGTTATTCGGTGAAAGGAATTGCAGAAAATCAGGCAGAGATTGTTTTTGCTAAAGGTAATTTTTGGGGGAGAACGCTTGCGGCTATTTCTTCTTCCACAGATCCGAGTAGTTTCAGAGGCTTTGGTCCCTTCATGCCCGGCTACCTTCTTGTGCCATACAATGATCTATCTGCTTTGGAAAATATTTTTAAAACTCATCCCAACGTGGCGGGTTTTATGTTTGAACCTATACAGGGAGAGGCAGGAGTAGTGGTACCAGACAGCGGATATATCGCTGGTATTAGGGCATTGTGCAACCGTTACAACGTACTGATGATCGCCGACGAAGTACAAACCGGTCTTTGCAGAACCGGGAAAATGCTCGCCTGCGATCACGAAAATGTGAAACCTGATATTCTGATCCTTGGCAAAGCACTTTCAGGGGGAGCACTGCCGGTTTCTGCGGTACTTGCCAAAGATGAAATCATGCTTACTATCCGTCCCGGCGAACATGGTTCAACGTATGGGGGCAATCCTCTTGCCTGTGCTGTCGCAATGGAAGCATTACAGATATTGAAAGACGAAAATCTCAGTAAACGTTCTGAAGAACTGGGAAAAATATTCCGGGATGAACTGAAAAAAAACATCTCCGGCAACAACCTCGTAAAGCAGATCAGGGGGAAAGGTCTATTGAATGCTATCGAGATCAATGACACGGAAGAGAGTGATACAGCCTGGCGGCTCTGCCTCCAATTAGCAGGAAAGGGAGTTCTCGCAAAGCCCACTCACGGAAATATAATACGTTTTGCTCCTCCGCTGGTAATCACAGAAACTCAGTTGCGTGAGGCAACGCACATTATTTGTGAAACCATCAATTCTTTCAGAAAATAACGCGAGTGGCAATTACCCCATTCTATGTCAAAATTAAAAAGATTTTTTATATACGTCGTACCCATCGCTCTGCTATTAAGATGCTTCGGACTGATATTTTTTGAATGGGACATTGAATATCTCCAAGACAATTTGATGTATGTTGATACACATGTGAGTGGTTTTCC
>JADLBA010000227.1 GCA_020848015.1 Crocinitomicaceae bacterium
ATGATACAGGACTAGCAACCGGATTTTGAATAATGTCGGAATCCAATGATGAGGCAGGTGTCCAGGAATAGCTGTAAGGAGCTATTCCATTGCCAACTATTGCATTCAGTTGAGCAGAACTCCCTTCACAGATGGTCTGGTCAACCCCGGTGTTCACAGCAGGCAGAGCATTGACTGTTACCATTACCTGGTCGGTTGAAATACATACGCCGGTATTCACCGAATAAGTTAGCATATAAGATCCAGGAGCCGATGGAAAAAAAATTCCTGATGCAGTTACATCACCACTACCCGACCAATTGCCATTAGGTGTGACAGGTTGCAACTGAAAAGCAGGTGAATTATGACATACCTCTACATCGTTGCCTCCATTGATGGGAGTAGGAGCTAGCACCACAACATTCAGCACATCGCTTGCAGAGCACCCACTGGCATTAGTATAAGTGTAGGTGACTGGAAATATTCCGGTAATTGATGGGGTGAAAATACCCGAAGCATTCACGCCTGCTCCGCTGAATATGCCACCCGCAGGTGAATTCCCTGTCAGTTGTGTTCCAACACCAGTATTGCAAAGAGTGACATCTGCTCCAGCGTCAACGGTGGGAATAGAACTTACTGTCACCATAACATTATCAGAGGCATTGCAACCATTGTTGTCAGTAATATTGAGAATAAAGGTAGAAGTGAAAGCAGGAGTTGCTACCGGATTAAAAATACTGGTTGAGCTAAGTGCAGGATTTGAATTCCAAGAAACAAAATAAGGCGGCTGCCCGCCACTTCCAGATCCGCTAAGCTGTGTATTTCCACCCGAACAAATTCCTACATCACTACCGGCATTGGCCATTGGCAGAGAACTTACAATAACATCCACTTGGTCGCTCGAGGTGCAAACACCCGCAGTAACGGAATAAGTTAATGTGTATGTATTGACAGATGATGGAGTAAATACTCCTGAAGCAGTAACAAATGAACTTCCCGACCATATCCCGTTTGGAGTAACCGGCATCAGTTGGAGGGGTGCAGCATTGTGGCAAAGTTGCACATTGTTGCCAGCATTCACCACACCAGGTGCCACCACAGTTATTGTTCGGGTATCAGTACCTGTACAGGAGTTCGCATTCGTATAAGTATAAGTAATAGTATATTGACCTACATTGGATGGTGTAAAGAAACCGGATGCATTCACGCCGGTGCCAGAAAAAGTTCCTCCGGCAGGAGAAAATCCGCTCAACTGAATTCCCGATGAGTTGCTGCATACCGAAACAGCCGGCCCAGCTTCTACTGATGGTAATTGATTCACTGTTACTGCAACGGCATCACTCGACACGCATCCGAGGTTATCTGTTATTGAAAGTGTATAAGAAGCAGAAGAGACAGGAGTTGCCGTTGGATTCAATACCGATGCGGAACTCAGTGAAGCAGCAGGTGTCCAGGCGATACTATAGGGTGCCTGTCCCCCATTTACCAGACCATTTAATGCAACCGATCCTCCCTCACAAATGCTTAAATCGCTTCCGGCATTGACTTGTGGCAATGCATGAACTGTTACAACTACCTGGTCGCTTGAATTGCAAGTTCCGGTATTTAGCGTATAAGTAAGATTGTATGTTCCTGTGGAAGAAGGGGTAAACAGACCCGAAGCATTCACGTAGGCACTTCCCGACCAACTTCCCCCCAAAGTTACCGGTGTAAGTTGGAAGGCGGGATCTCCCAGACAAGAATACCTGTCGGGGCCGGCATCAATTGTACCCGGAGCTACAACAGTGATTGCCTTTGTTGCACTTCCAGTACATCCAAAAGAATTAGTATAGCTGTATGTTAAAGTAAAGGTGCCGGTTCCGGAAGGAGTGAATACACCAGCCGGTGTAACTCCGCTACCGCTCCAAGTGCCTCCGGAAGGAGAAAATCCAGTGAGTTGAGTCGGTACGGGATCATTGCACAAAGTGAGATCAGAACCAGGGTTGACAACAGGAGTAGGATTAATTACAATAGATACCTGATCGGGTTTACTGCACCCCTCAACGTCCACTGCTGTTACATTATAGATCGTGGTGCCCGACGGTGTTGCCGTAGGGTTGGCGATCAATGGATTGCTGACGGCACCTCCACTCCATGTGAAGAGGGTAATGGCTCCGTTTGCGCTGGTGGCCGATGCAGAAAGCTGTACTGTCTGACCCAAGCAGATTGTCTGGTCGGAGCCGGCATTAGTTACAGGCAAGGGGCGCACAATGACAACTTTTTGATCAGTTGAAGTACATCCGTTGGAAGTAACTGAAAAAGTCAGTGTATAGGTACCTATTTGGTTAGGAGTAAAAATACCACCGGGAGTCAACATAGATCCAGGTGCGCCTGACCATGTACCTCCAGAACCCAGTGATATCGAAGGGCTATTGAGACATGGGTCAATATCCGCTCCGGCATTGGCAACCGGCGAGGGTGTTACCGTAACAGTGATGTTGTCCGTAACGATACATCCTGCCCCATCATCTATAGTGACAGTATAGGTAGTTGTTCCTGAAGGAGAAACTGAGGGGTTCGCAATATCTTGAGCGGGAGGCAAAGAAGACCAGTCATAGGTATAAGAGCCACTTCCTCCATTGGCTGTCGGCGCTCCGCCCAATGTAACAGATTGTCCCGAACAGATGGTGATATCTGCTCCCGCATTAGCGGTACACTGCGCAAAAGTAGTAAGCGCAGACATCACAATAGTGACCAATAATATGACTTTGATTCTCAGCAAACCAATAGGGTGATTTACTCTTGTTTATTCATTTTCAATTCACACAATGGTGTTCATACGTTTCTCACAAACAAAAAGTTTCCTTGAAATATTAAACATCTTTGCTACCGACCTAATTGCTTTTGTGTGTTCCATATACAAAAGCAATTAAGTTCTCAGTTTAAGTTCACCTTTTTCTGTTCTGTAACTATGCTACAAATGTAGAGAGAACCAAAATAATTTGTTCTTTTCTATTTGGAAAAAGGTCAATAATCTTGTTACAACAAGGTAGTAAGAAGACAGTAAATGCCCCCGACAGTTGCCTGTCATCCGGTTAATTTTACACTCTTGTTTAGGTTGTCTGAACAGACATCGCGCTAACGAATCAGAATTACGTGACCTGAGTAAATTCTCTCATCGTCGTAACCCTTCAACTGCACTTTTTAAAGCCAGTAATATGCGTCATCTTTCGCATAATATTCGCTATCCCGCACATCTCCTGTCCAAGGAGTTTCAGGATTTGAGGTTTCAAAGATAGTGGTTCCCCATCTATCAACTACTTTAAAAGATATCTTTCTATAAAAATTTTTCCGGTGATCCTGGGAAGAAAGACTTCATTGATACCGCCCTTATCTGGGGTAAATACATTGGAAGCGAACAAGTTAATGAGTATCTTCAAAAATTATCCGTTGATATATTGTGTTGTAAGTCATAGGATATGCGAGGCTTTATTGAATGCAACAGTGATATGTTTGCTGCTATAAGGAATTGGCCATAAAAACATTAACCCTCCTGGATTTTTTGACGATCATTTTTTACTTGAAAAGCTTACCAAGCTTGGTGATCCGCTTCAAAAGCTGAGTCAGTGTATTGATTTTGCTGTTTTTCGTCCCGTGTTGATCACGGTCTTTTCACAGGATGAAGCTCCGAAAGTTGGCCGGCCTGCTTTTGACCGCCCGATGCTGTTCAAGGCGTTGACTATTCAGAGCCTGTATAACCTGTCGGACGATCAGCTTGAGTTTCAAATATGCGGCCACGCCAGTTTTAAGCGGTTCCTATGACTAAAAAACAGCGACAAGGTTCCCGACAGCAAAACCTTTTGGCTGTTTCGTGAGGAGCTGATCAAAAAAGGTGTCATCATGGATATGTTCAGGACATTCGATGAAACGCTGGATGCTTCTGGAGTTTTGACGAAGGAAGGCAAAATGGTGGATGCGAGTTTTGTAGAAGTTCCGCGTTAGAGAAACACGGGTGATGAAAACAACCACATATAAGAAACCGGGACATATCCAGATTCTTGGAATGTGACACCACATAAAAAACGCCAGAAGGACACCGATGCGCACTGGACACGAAAGAACAACGCCAATTTTTTCGGGTACAAAAACCACGGGAGGGTGGATGCAAAAACCAAGCTCATCGAAAATTTTGCGGTGTCTGATGTGTCCGTACACGATTCACAGGTTATGGATGAGTTGCTGACAGGCAAAGACACAGATCAGTGTCTGTATGCTGATAGTGCTTATGGTGGGGAAAAGCTCAAGGCAGTTTATGCCAAGAAAAAAGTGATCAGCAAAGTGAATGAAAAGGGCTATCGGAACAAGCCATTAACGGCTGAGCAAAAAGCAACAAACCGCGATAAATCGAAAACAAGAGCACGGGTCGAACATATAGTCGGATTTGTGGAAAATAGCAGGAACGGCTCTTTCATGCGATGCATTGGGATCGTGAG
>JADLBA010000228.1 GCA_020848015.1 Crocinitomicaceae bacterium
AATAATAGTCGCTACCTGCTGGTTATTGCCTCTTTGGTAACAGGCATTTTGATATGGGTTATATCAGGTAATTTTTACCTGTCATTTCCATTCATTCTTTTCATTTATATCATCATTTCCATCATTCATTTCAATATTCTCAAAAAGGCATAATCGCAATTTCCCAAAAGCCATCAAATCTATGGCAGACACAAAGCTATAAATACACATTCCTCGGATACTCAGGCGTATAACGCTGTCCCCTCTTCCGGTTATAGAAAGTTCGCGGCTAATATTGAATGTTTGATGTTGGGTGATGGCTCTGAGCTTTTTCCTGACTTCCCCATAAATTCAATATTGTGTAAGCGCTACACCTAATATTTAAGGTACTCGTGATTGATAGTGGGTGTTGGCTCTGACTATTCTTACCTTCTCAACCTTTTTTGGAGACCATCAACGGAGAGGTGCCTCTGGAATAATCGGGAATAAAAAAGGGTCGCTTTCGCGACCCTTTTCACAGGAACAAAAACCTTTCAGACTATCGCTGAACCATCATACGGCGTGACTCAACAGTGCCGTTGTATGTGAATTCAACTGTATATAATCCGCTCGCCAGAGGCTTGTCGAATGCAACAATAGTAGTCAGAGAGTTATCTACAACAAAACGGTTTCTCCAGATCATACGACCCATTCCATCGAGAATACGAACCTGAAGATTTTCGGTATCAATACCGGTAACATTCAGAGTAACCATTTCACCGTTGTTCGGGTTAGGATAGAGAGCAACACCTACTGAAGGAGCATTTGTCAATCTAACATCTACATTATCGAGATCAACACCGCCTTCACTCTCAAGTACGCTCGCAGAACCAAGGATACAAACGTTTTTCCACGCACCATAAGGAGCAGTATATCCGGCATTACCTGTTGCGCCGTAAACAGGAGCTGTTCTAACACGATAAGTCTTACCGAGCTGCAACTGAGGAACGGAAGAAAGTTGAATCAGGTTACTGGCAACACCACGGAAGCGAGTGATCTGAAGACCACTAGGAGTAACACCTCCGAGAAGTTCTTCAAACTGCCATTTATAGTCAGCAGCACCGCACTGGAAAGTACAACGTACATAGTCGTAGATACGACGTGGGCCTTGAGAACACTGGTCAGCTGTACGAAGGATAGAAACAGGAGGATTACCAATAGAAAAACTGCATGGATTTGCCATAGTAACAGCTACTACTTCATTACCGCCAGCATTTGACAGTGTGTAGTACGCTGTGAGACGGGCTTTATAGTTCTGGTTGAAAAAGTTAACATTACCAGTCAATATAGTGTAGAGCGCGGCCAAGTTTCCAGCTTGGGTTTTAGTGTAGGTAGTAGTAAAGTTATCGTAACTTAACTCAAATTTATAAGCAGTAGCATTGGCGATATACGAAGCCTTAAAGAGCGTACACATATCATAAGAAGGAGCTAATACACAGGCAGGAGCCTCGATCGGAGATACGCACAGTGTAAATGCGCCGGTTCCCAAAGAACTGTCATAATTCCCCACAGATACATAGTAGGTAGTGTTTGGAGTCAGCCCTGAGTAGTTGAGAATTTCACCACCTACAGTTGCCAATACGTTTTCTACATCAATTTGGGTTCCAAGAGTCTGTTGCAATTCAATGATAATATCAGAAGAAGAACTTGTAACAGTGATACGAGCAGCAGTTTGTGTGGCTGTAGTTGTGAATGTATACCAAACATCTTCTCCGGTAACTACAGTTCCAGTAGATTCAACAGAGTTTACAGCGCCAACAAGAGTACCGGTAACCGGAACACAAAGGCCAGTGTAAATATCATAACTAAGGGCTTGAGCCTGAGCAGGTGAATCGTTGTTTGGACAGTCAGCAGTAATAATTTCGGCAGTTGCAGATGTAATCTGGCAAGCTGTATTGTCCTCTTGGACAGTACAATAATAATAGATTGTGCCGGGGACGTTGGATGCTGGGGGCGAGTAGGTGTCGGTTTGAGCACCATTTGCCGATCCAAGTGAGGTACCGGAGGTATTATCATTTACAGTATTATAATACCACTGATACGACTTGGTGTTTATACCGCCGGTGGGGGTTACAGACAAACTCGAAGGAGTAATGTTGAAACACGCCACCTGACTGGCCGGAGCCGGAGCGCTCACGCTGGAGAGACATGGCTGAGCATCGCCAAATCCGAACTGCGAGAATCCGCTCAGACCTGAACGGCTTGCAGTGGGAGGTGACCCCGCCACGTGTGATCCATCGAGTGCCCATGAACCGGCATTTGGACGTTTTAGAACGCGGGTATCAGTGCTAAGGGTATAGCTGCTGAAGCTTGTTCCGTCCAGATCCAGATCATAATCAGTACTCGCAAGACCATCACCCGCGTTGAGGTTCCAGTATCCTTCAGTGAACTGATCGCCTATATTAAAGCCATCCTCAGCCACAGGAAGACCTGTTGATCCTGGGTCGCTGGCATCAAAGCTACCGGTAACCGATCCGTTGGTCAGGTCTGTGAATGTCAGCACTGCCATGTGGTTATCCGAAGCTGTACCAACAGGGTACTGAATACCGGTGCCTGTGGAATTGATCCAGCGCTTGAAGTTACCAAGAATATTACCTGTTGTGTAGGTAAGAGAGCCTACAGAAGAGGTAGAGGTTCCGAGTTCAAGCGTGTTGCTTCCGGCATCAATATTACCATCTGTCATATCCAGATTGTTTGAAGCAGTAGCATCAATACCGAGGGTAACACCGGCGGAGTTATTAATGGTAAGATTATAAAATTCAGTTGAAGTCGTTCCTGTAATGTCCTGATTGGAAGAGCCATTGAACTCAACTGTACCGGAACTGCCGTTGATCAGTCCGTTACCGTCGTTTGTCCAATCGCCTGTAAGTTCAATTGATCCGGCATTGTCAATGTTTCCTGTGGATTCAATGTTGACGTTGCCAAGAACAATAACTTTTGTTCCTGATGTGACCGTGAGGGTAGTGCCTCCTGTCACAGTCAAATTCTGTGCTGAGTAGCGCGCTGCAAACAGGCACAACAGCAAGAATAGAATTGTGTGTTTTGTTTGTTTCATCATTTTGTTTGGTATAAGAGATTCATAGTGTCAACTTGTTTTTGAAATAGTCTTTTGAGTAGGTTTTAATTAGTTAGTCATTGGTTTATCTCACAATTGCCCTTATGGCAAATTAATGATTCGCAATAATAATTCTAAAAATGCATTTGCAAGCACTTTACTGAAAACTTTTTCTCTTTCTGCTCTCCCCTCTCCTTTTCGCGGATTGGAAATTAACCCTGAACCGCACAAATATAGTAATTACAACAAACGATCACAATAAAAAGACTTTTTTTTTCACTCTTGTTAAAAAAAAGTTCCAGCACTCTTTCCCACAAGGTTTTATGCTTCAACCCGCGCTTTTCTTTTTCTCCCTGCCACCTCTCCTTAGAAATAACAGTTAAATACAGTCAACTTGTGATGCCCATATAGCACTCACAACTGATGAACTAACCTATCCATTACAATGAATTCTGGTAAAAAAGAGGAATGTAATTCTCTCTTCCCGCTTCATTTTTCGTTAAGGTTACTTCAAACCGGAAAACAATATTAACTACAAAATATAAACGGCGCAAATTGTTTTTCACTTTTTCAGAAAAAAACTTTTCACGAAGTATATAGAGTTTCAGCGTTAACACCGTGGGAAAGCGATCCCTGCAGCTTATGCTTCCAGGTTTACAAATGGAATAGCTTCCGGGAAAGCAATTCATCAGATGAACCAAATACCCGAAAAAAACAGGTTGAGCAGTTTGAATACGAAATTGCGATATGAACCCGGAGGGGACACATATTTATTGTATAACGAATTCGAAATAACTGACAATCCTTTCTGGGCCTTATAGAACAGATGCCATTAGACTCTATGGAATATCAATCCCCCAAGGATAAAAATTCCCCCCTGAAGACTGAAAAAAGCCTCACTAAAAATGCCGGAGGTTACTCTCAATGATTCAAAATAAATACGCTATTCTGCTTTGGAAAGGCAAACTGGCTCACATAAAAAAATAGACCCAAAATTTATCCTGAACTTTTTTAAAATAGAACACAGATAGAAGGAGATGGCAATTTTAGAAAAACAATTATATGCAACAGTTCAGAAATACATTACGAGGTTCTTGATATTGACATCTTTGGCTTTGATGGTCCCATCGGAGTCAATAATATAAAGAGTGGGTGTCCGGTGAATATTGTAAGCCAAGGCCGGTGGTGATTTCCATTTTTTAAACTCGCAGGAATGTATCCAGTCTGAAATCCCCAAAGAATTGATCGCCGAAGTCCATGCTGCCGCATCTTCATCCAGCGATACCGCCATTACCTGAACATTTTTCGCCTTCAGTGCTTCATATTGTTTTTTTATCTCCGGCAATTCCTCCATACAGTGAGGGCACCAGGAGGCCCAGAAAACGAGAATCACAGGATTGCCTTTCAACGAAGAGAGGGACTTTTTTTCACCACCCAATTGGGTCACAGTTATATCAGGGGCTACTTTTCCAACCTGCAGACTCTTGATCTTTTCAATCAGTTCTTTTTCACTGGCGAACCCCGCTTCTCCTTCGCAGGAATTCAAGTATTTCTCGGAAGCCTGGAGATAGAAATCTTCGTTGGTATTTCGCTCGAAAAGACGCAGAATGTAACGAACCACATTCTCCCTGATGGCGGGATTATTATCGGTTGTAGCGACAATCAGGTCTGCCGCAGCCAGAAGTCCTTCGTTTGTCTTTTCTGCATAACGCATAAAGTACTCATCAATTTTAGAGTAATACATGGGGTGAGTAGCCAGCACCCTGTTAGGAAAAGATATCTTGTCCCAAAAATGATCAAACTGATAAGCTTCATCGGTTTCATAGCCGTTGCGCACTACTCCGGTTTCTTTTCTTCCATTCACTAAAAAAAGCGGTCGAAAATATTTTACCGTCAGTGACTTGCGGCTGTCGGCACAGAAGTGTTCGATCCTTTCATTCAATTCCAAATATTTTCTATCCCTGATATCTGCCAGTGAATCCGTTTTGGTGAAGTAATACTTTTTAGTTTTCGGCATCTGGTTGATTTCCGTTGTGGCGCGATCAATCTCAGAAATAGCACCATTGTATATTCCAAGCAGCGAATCGAGCAACTTGTTTTCTATCGAACTCACCTTGAGATCGTCAAAATATTCGTAGCGTACCAGCTTGATCTCAACGTCTTCTGTTTTTGTAATAAAAAACATCCTCTTCACCTCATTGCTCATCGAAATAACATAGAGTCCCGTATCGAGATCGCGCAGCGGGCGTTTGAAATCATGCAACTTATCCACCGAAAATTTTTCGATGGTATCGAGTTCAAATCCCCGGTACTTTAAAAAGACGAGCTTCGCCTCCTTTTCCGACTCAGTGCTTACCTTCAGATCGTATTTGCAGGCAGATGCCGCCAGCGAGAAACAAAAAATAACTACCAGAAAAAACAATTTTTTCATACTAATAATGACTTTTATAAATAGGGATTGCTGCAAATATACATCTGCTAAGTTCGCGTATCTTGATTTAACAAAACCATATAGAATACAGTAACCCTGCAAATAGCGGTCTCAATCAGAAACACTGTTGCACGATCTCTTCACTTCCGGTGGCAGTAGAGGGTGGAGACGATGCATACTTTCTCACCCTGAGGTTGTCAATGTCAACAAAGCGCGTTCCCGCATTGTATGCTGCGGAGACGGAGATATAATTTCCCGAAGTTTTATAATTAGTGGACGTATTATACAGGGTTGTAT
>JADLBA010000229.1 GCA_020848015.1 Crocinitomicaceae bacterium
ATACCAATATTATTATAACAAATTCTCATTCCCTCCAGATCGCCGGCATTTTCACAAAGCTTTAGCGATTGAATATAATTTTCCAATGCCATTGGATACTCTCCCTGGAATAAAAAAACAACTCCAATACTATTATACGCTTCATTTAACCCTTTAATGAATCCTATCTTTTCAGAAAGTCTTTTTGCCTCTTCCGCACACTTCATGGCGCTGTCAAACCTGCCATCAAAAGCCATCTCACCGCTCAGGTAGTTGAGAATATTAATCCTTGATGAGTCGGCTGTTGCCCTTTGAAGTTCCATTTTCAAGGAATCCAGAACACGGTTTTGGGCAGGCGAAATAATCGAAAATAAGATTAAAGGGAGAACACTAAGAAGCCGGTTCATTTTCTCCATCATAAAATAATAATGATTAGACAAAAATAGAAAAACAGACTTTTGCTGTTCAATTTGAATATAAAACCAATAAATAAATTACAAATGAATTCATTCTTTGTCCGGCAGAAGTCATATTCTTTGCCTCACTATATCTTCCAGTGCTGAAACCCAGGTTTCGCTCTCATTCAGACTCGACACTAACTGAATTTTTTCGCCTCCCGAATGTTCGAACAACTCTTGGTACTCATCGCCTATTTCGATGGTTGTTTCGAGGCAATCTGCAATAAATGCCGGTGAAAAAACAAGTACTCTTTTCCGTCCTTTTTTCCCCAGATCGCGGATAACCTGATCTGAAAAAGGCTCCATCCACCCCCTGCCCAAACGACTTTGAAAACAAACCGTATAATCTTTTGATGAAATACCAATGCCTTCTGCAATAGCACGTGTAGTGGCATAGCAAGTAGCTCTATAGCAGAATTGATTTTTACCGTTGATCTCCGACTCACAGGAATGACCGGCACAATTTCCATCATCATGACTTTTTTTGAGATGTCGTTCGGGCAGCCCATGATAGCTGAAAAGGACATGATCATATTCTTTGACATCAAACTGTTTTCCTCTTTCAACAAATGCTTTCACAAAAAGAGGGTGATCATAAAACTGCGGCACAATGGTGACCTCAGGGATGATCCATTTTTTCGATAGCAACTTCATTACTTTTTCCGAAACGCTTCCTGTGGTGGCCGAAGCATATTGTGGAAACACCGGGATAACAATCAACTTGCAGGGCTGATACTTATAAATATTCTCAAGAACATTTTCTATCGAAGGATTCTGATATCGCATCGCCAAAAAGACCTTTACACTGTGCCGTCTCTGTTCGTCAGATAAAAATCTTTGTTGCAAAAGTTCTTGTACTAATTGACCGTAATAATGAAGAGGAGACCCGTTATCAGTCCACAGCTTGGAATAGATCCTCGCGCTATTCCTATAACGAAATGGGACGATGATGCCATTGACGAGCATTTTTCTCCAAAGCCAGCCGATATCAATCACTCTCGGATCGTTCAGAAATTCGGTAAGATATCGGTAAACATCACCGGGACGCGGGCTATCGGGAGAACCGAGGTTGATGAGTAGAACGGCAGTTTTTTTCTCCATATATCACACAATGAGACACAGTCAAGCCCAAAAGCACTCAAATAAATTGCAGTAGGAAATTATCAGAAGAATAAAAAAGCAATTCTTACTCAAATATGAATCGGTCTTTTAGCAGTTGCATCCAGCGCAGCTTCTTTAAAACTTTCTGTAAAGGTAGGATGGGCGTGAGAAATGCGGCCAATGTCTTCTGCGCTTGCCCTGAACTCCATTGCTACTACTGCTTCTGCAATCATATCTGCACAACGTGGCCCGATCATGTGTACGCCGAGTATTTCGTCGGTTTCTTTATCCGCCAGCACTTTGATCAGCCCCTCCGTATCCATGCTCGCACGGGCTCTTCCACTGGCTTTGAACGGAAAACTACCCACCTTATATATAGTTCCTTTTTCTTTCAGTTGTTCTTCGGTGTAGCCGACACTTGCCACCTCCGGCCACGTATAAACCACACCAGGAATGAGAAGATAATTAATATGCGGTTTTTGACCAGCCATCCATTCTGCTACAAGTACTCCTTCTTCTTCTGCCTTGTGTGCGAGCATGGCACCTGCAATCACATCGCCGATCGCATAGATATGAGGAATATTGGTCTGAAGGTGTTCATTCGTACTCACCCGTCCCTTTTCATCTGTTTTCACCCCGGCATTTTCAAGAGCAAGGCCATCTGTGTATGGCCTTCGCCCTACAGAAACCAGCACATAATCTCCTTCGAGTATCCGTTCTTCTCCCTTTGAGTTGTCGGCCTTCACCGTGACAGTTTTTCCTTTTGTGCTTACTTCTTTGACCTTGTGTGAGAGATAGAATTCAATACCATTTTTTTTCAATGATCGCTGCAATTCCTTGCCAAGCGTTCGATCCATGGTAGGAATAATTGCATCCATGTATTCCACCACACTCACTTTAGAACCAAGACGGCCATAAACACTTCCGAGTTCCAGCCCTATCACCCCACCGCCGATGACAATCAGGTGTTGTGGAATTTCTTTTAATTCTAATGCCTGGGTGCTGGTAATGATTCTTTTTTTATCAATCGAAATAAATGGCAGTGAGGCGGGCTTACTACCGGTTGCAATGACGATATTTTTTCCTTCAACCGATTCTTTTGATCCACCATCAGCGGTGATTTCAACGGTGTTTGCATTGATAAATGAGCCGGTGCCATGAAACACCTCAATCTTGTTTTTTTTCATCAGAAAGTCAATGCCTTTTACTGTCTGGTCAACGACTTCCGCTTTCCTTTTGATCATTTGTGCCAGGTTCGCAGTAGGTGCACTCTTCAGGTCTATGCCATGCTCTTTGAAAGTATGGAGTGCCTGATGAAAATGTTCAGTAGAATCGAGTAATGCTTTCGATGGAATGCAGCCGACATTGAGACAGGTGCCCCCCAAGGTAGCATATTTTTCAATAAGGGCAGTTTTCATTCCTAATTGTGCACACCGGATGGCACAGACATATCCGCCAGGGCCTGAGCCAATAATGATCACATCATAACTCTTCATAACGCTCGGTATTTCGGGAGCAAAAGTAGTTCGTTCAGAGCGAATATGTCCGTCTTTTTTGCCGGACTGCTTTCATAGAAAAATTAAAACAAGTCTGTGAACAACCTTGTTAAACCCAACCAAAAATCATTCTCTTACGGGATTAGTTTCGTAGTATGGTCAGCTATCTTGATTTGGCTTTGCTTATTCCCATTGGGTGGGCCTTGTGGAAAGGCTGGAAAAACGGATTTGTACTGGAAGTTTTTTCGCTGCTCGCCCTCTTTGCAGGACTATATATTGCTGTCCGGTTTTCTGACCTTTTCGGGGGCTGGTTAAAAAATAAAATGGATGTGAAGGCCGAATACCTGCCGGTAACCTCTTTCATCACCATTCTTATCCTCGTTGGTGTAGGGCTTTTTTTTCTGGGAAAAGTAATTACCCGCTCCGTAAATTCCGCCGGAGGAGAAACTCTGAATCATATCGGTGGGGCAGTCTTTTCATTGATGAAATTCACGCTGATCATGAGTGTGATGTTCATTCTTTTCAATATGGTGGATATAAAGTACAATATTCTTTCCGACAGCCAGAAAGAGAAATCGTATTTCTACCGCCCGATATATAATTTTTCGTTGCTGATCATTCCGGCATTTGAAAAAAGTGATTTTTACGAAAAATTGAAAGAAAAGCAAATGGCACCGGTGCTGACCGGAGATACACTGTTGCCGGCAAGCAGCGAACCATCAGCCAGAGCAAAAAAATAAAATGTGTCGGGAGGCAAAGAATCAGCTTTCGGGCTTGACTTCAGCCATCAGATACTCGAGGTTCATGCGGTTAATGTTGTCGAGTGAAATATTTTTTGGACACTGTACTTCGCAGGCACCGATAGTCGAACAATTGCCAAAGCCCTCGATGTCCATTTGATGAACCATATTCATTACTCGTTCTTTTCTCTCCATCTGCCCTTGTGGCAGCAGTGCCAGTTGGGAGACTTTAGCGGCTACAAAGAGCACGGCAGAGCCATTGGGGCAAGTGGCCACACACGCTCCACACCCTATACAAGTAGCGGCATCAAAGGCTTTATCTGCCTCTTCTTTCGGGATCGGAATTGCATTCGCGTCGAGAGTTCTTCCTGATGTATTGACAGAAACAAATCCTCCTGCCTCCATCACGCGATCAAAGGCGCTGCGGTCAACCATCAGGTCTTTGATCACAGGAAACCCTGCGCTTCTCCAAGGCTCTATATAAATAGTATCTCCGTCTTTGAATGAACGCATGTGCAACTGGCAGGTAGTTACACCTCTGTTAGGGCCATGGGCTTCTCCATTGATGAAAAGGCTGCACATACCGCAAATACCCTCGCGGCAATCGTGATCAAAAGTAACAGGGTCGTCGCCCTTGCGAATAAGCTGATCATTCAGCACATCGAGCATTTCGAGAAACGACA
>JADLBA010000230.1 GCA_020848015.1 Crocinitomicaceae bacterium
GCCCCAGTCCTGACCAGGTGAGCCAGTCGGCGCGGGCTTCAAACCACATATCAACGTTCCAACCCTGCGAGGCATCGGCATTATTTACAACGGAACCGGTGAGATGGGCGGTTCCATCGGGAAACGAAGTGAACACAGGGTTTCCAATCCACGACCAGAAATCACTCGCGGCCAATCCCATATTAGCGACAAGGCTCAACCATACCGAACCATCGGGGCCGGGCCCTATCGGTGTTGTCAGTTGACAAACAGTTTGCTCTGAACCCGAACCGAACTGGTTAGAAGAAACGAAAGTCTGAATTTCCACTACCTCGCCACAGGCATCGGCAGCAGTGAGTTCGGCAGGTGAAGGAAGTTCACCAGAACATTCTGTCTGAATATCAGCAGGAACATCGTCGAAAACCGGCCCCACATTATCCATCACAGTGATCAACTGTGTGCAACTTCCCGTTGCATTTCCGAAAAAGACAGTAAAAGTACGGGCATATACGCTGGAACAACTATTATTGGAAAGCAATACATCATCAATCATGATCTCGAGAAAATCGCCCTGGAAGTTTTCGCAATCATTCAGTTCCCAAGAGGGAGAGCCAGTATCAGTAGATTCTCCGTCATAGTCTGTACACGGTAATACTATCGCATCGGGACAGATTACATCCAACTGCGGGATACAATCAGACTGCGCAAGAGCACCTGTACCTAAAATAAAAAACAGTATTCCGGAAAAGAATGACTGGAAAATACAGGCGGTTGAATAGGGCGACTTCATCCAACAACCACCCTCGCATACTCCAGAAGATTGTATAGAATTTCCCATGAGACAAGAGTTTTAGTTAATAATAGATTAATTAGGTAACTTCAAAGGTAAAACTAATAAAATAACATTCGGGCAATTATTATTTCACAATTGAAATTCTATCAGTTACTCGTTCTTATCAATAAAATCTAATATTCTGTCGGATATGTAATACTTTCTATCCAAAGTCAGGATGTTCTATTGGAAGAGAAACGCAGTGCAAGGCTTTTTTTCAAAAAAATCGTGAGAAGCAAAAGAGAAAAAGGGGGCATTTGTTTTTTCTCTGCCTATTTCAAAGGGAATTCAGAGAGGAAAAGTGGCAAAAAATGATTTCTCTGTTTGTCAACCCAAAAAATAGTCTATTTTCGCACCCGCTAAATTGGGTGCCTTAGCTCAGTTGGTAGAGCAAAGGACTGAAAATCCTTGTGTCCCTGGTTCGATTCCTGGAGGCACCACCAGTCAAAGTGAGAAAGGGAGAAAGGGAATGATTTGACAGAAAGCAAAAAAAAGCGGGAACGGAATCGTTTCCGCTTTTTATTTTCATCCCGATAATAAGATGACAGAAGCCCAGCTAATAACTTCACCCGAGCAACTTTGTTCCGAACTTGATCTCAGGGTTTCTGCTGCTTCGGCTGTCTATATCCTTACAGATAGCGAGGTGGCGGCACATTGTCTTCCTGTGCTCCTTCAGAAAGTGCCGTCGCTGTCAAAAGCAGATATCATTGAGATAGAACAGGGAGAGTATTCCAAGTCAATTGAAATTGCTTCGCATATTTGGCTACATCTTCTCGAAAACCATGCAGACAGGAAAAGCCTGCTGCTGAATTTTGGGGGAGGTGTGGTGACCGACCTCGGCGGTTTTATTGGTGCAACGTACAAAAGAGGAATACCTTATATACATATCCCGACAAGTCTGCTGGCAATGGTGGACGCTGCCATCGGAGGAAAAAACGGCATTGATCACGGAGGCATTAAAAACAGTATCGGTACATTTTCCGATCCCGACACTGTGCTGATAGACCCTTCGTTCCTCTCTACCCTTCCGGAAAAAGAGCTGCGCTGTGGCTTTGCTGAAATGCTCAAACATTCACTGATTACCGATGCTGCATTGTGGAGCGAGACTAAGCGCTGCCGCTTACAGGAATTATCGAATAGGGGTAGTCTTATCGCTAAAAACATTTCGATAAAAGAAAAAATAGTGCGTACCGATCCATTAGAGAGAGGTAATCGGCAACTGTTGAATTTTGGTCATACGATAGGACACGCCCTTGAGTCATTCTTCATCGAAAATAATACACCGATGAGCCATGGCGAAGCTGTGGGTTATGGAATGATGGTTGAAACACTCCTTTCGGAAAATTGCGGCAGTCTCAACACAGCAGCAACGGCTGAAATACTGGAAACTTTGAATTTATTTTTTTCCCGCAGTGCATTTGTATTTCCGCGTTTTGATGCTTTGTTACCGTATTTATCAAACGACAAAAAAAACAGCGAAGGAAAAAACCGCTGGGTATTGCTGCGTAATATTGGACAGGCGGAGGCGGGAGTTGAAATTTCAGAAGAAAGCGTAGAAAAGATTTATACGCAGTGGGTCAGCGGGTAAGAACAATATAGTCTTTAATAATAGTACGGAGAAACCGGACTTTGTCTGCGGGAATTGCATCTAATCCTAGTTGTTCCTTCATTTTTTCACAGATATCTAGTAATACCTTCCGGTGTGCTTCATTATTATACTTTGTGAACCGGTCGAGCGATTGTTTTATCAATACAATATCATCTTCAGGGAAACTTTTTACAGCGGCATAAACAGGAACATAGCTGGAGCGGTTGTCAATTCTCAGCACATCCTGCAGTGTAATTGGCAACCGCGAACTAACCTTTACCACTGCCGTGTTGGCCACCATATCGCCTATTCGCTGCGCATAATCGGTAGAGGCAATCAGTATGGTTCCCGCTGCGCCGATAGTACCGTAAACATCCATCAGTCTGAACACCCATCGTAGCAGGTAATCGTAAAATACCGGTTGTTTACCATCCAGCTTAACCACTTTAATCTTCATGATCTTCTTTCCAAGGGTCTGACCGTTCATCTTTATTTCCATTATCAGAAACGGAAACATCACCACGAATATATTAGCCACTCCGAACAACCACATCCACAATCTCCTGGACTCCGAGTCGTAATCAATTGCCGAATCCAAAAACAAAAAGAATACAAAACTCATCAAGCCAAGGAAAATACCTTTGATCAGCAGGTCTAAAATAAACGCTATTACCCTGTCTCTTACAGATGCCAGATCGTACGAAATAGTAACATTTTGTGTTGTTCTGATGTCAATGGTTCTCATTCATCTGTATTTCTTTCTATTTTAGTCCCGAAAGCATCGTCAAAATAAATGACGACAGTTATATGCAGGAAACAGAATTCATTTCGCAAAATAAAGGAAAATGGTCGGAGTTTGAGTCGGTTCTGCATTCCGACAATAAAGACCCCCATCGCCTGACCCAGCTATTCATTGAAACAACAGATGATCTTTCCTATTCGAGAACCTTTTATCCCAACCGCTCTATACGTGTCTATCTCAACGGGATTTCACAACAGATTTTCCAAGCTATTTATCGAAACAAGGCTAAAGGAAAAAATGTTTTTTCCTCCTTTTGGAAAAAGGATCTCCCCGAAGCGATGTGGCATCATCGGGGTGCTTTACTCCAATCGTTCCTTGTCTTTGTACTCGGACTGACGATCGGCATTGCCAGCAGTATTTATTATCCAGACTTTGCCCGGATAATTCTTGGTGAAGATTACATCGCAATGACAGAAGCAAACATTGACAGCGGCGATCCAATGGCAGTATATAAGGATGATCATCCCTTAGAAATGTTTGTCCAGATTGCAGTGAACAACATTTTAATTTCATTTATCACATTTATTCTCGGAATATTTTTTGGCCTCGGTACCTACTATGTCGTTTTCTATAATGCTATCATGGTTGGAGCGTTTGTGTATTTTTTTATAGAGAGGGGATTGTTTCGCGAATCGTTTCTGGCAATCATGCTCCACGGTACACTCGAATTGTCAATGATAGTAATTGCCGGATGTGCAGGACTGGTGCTCGCCAGGGGACTGCTTTTTCCCGGCACCTACACCCGGCTGCAGGCTTTGGCGCAGTCTGCGCGCAATGGTATCACGATCATGATCGGTGTTACTGTTTTTTTAGTCTATGCTGCCCTCATCGAATCATTTATTACCCGCATTACCCGTTGGGATGGGGTACAGAATGGGCAACTGCTCGTTGATGCATTCCGGCTGATGCTTATCCTTATCTCTGCAGCCATTGTTCTCGGATACTTTGTTTTTTACCCCAGATATCTCCATCGAAAAGGACTAATTACCCCTGAAAAAATTCACGAACTCCCCTATAAAAAAGAATATCGCATAGATGAATTTTCCATTCGGGGAATAGGGCGGATATTTACTGAATCATTTTATTTCTTTTCGAAGTCTGCCCGAAAAATAATTCTCTTCTCCATCTTCTTAGGGCTTATTATCACTCTTTTTTTCGGCATTTCAACCGGTGGGAATTATAACAGTATCATCCAACCGGCAGATTATTTTTTTATGGAATTTATGCGCTTCATTTGGGTGTGGTCATACTTCAATGACCACCTCAACTTCGAATTATATCCCCTTCTCTTTTTGCTACTGATTCTCCTTTCTTCACTTTGGATTTACTATGTGCGAAACCGGTTTTTACAAATTATTGACAAGCCGGTTCTTCCTGTCCAGGCACTTTTGAAAGCACTCCTACCCTCTCTACTTGCTTTGTCTCCACTACTGTTCCCACACTTTCTCACAATAGTTTTATTTCCTCTCACTTTTCCGCTTGGAATAGTGTGGTACTGTGTCGCCGTTTCAGAAAAACTTCCAATTCTCAGTGCATTTCAAAGAACTCTTTTACTTCTTAAAGGGAACTGGTGGAGTATGGTAGGAGCATTCCTGCTTCTGCTTTCTATTCAATGGATTTCTTTCTTCATTCTTTCCAGCTTCCTCCTTTCCTATGTATTCGAATTTATCAGAATTAATATACCACACACTTTTAGTTTGGCAAACCAACTTGGATCATTTCTCAATACATTTTTACTCTTCACTATACCGGCATTCATGTTCAGCCTTACAGTTTATGCAATGGGGCTATTTTATTTCTCAATCAGAGAGATCAACACAGCAGGAAAATTGTCAACATCCGTTGCCTCAATCGGCACAAAAAAAAGGTCGTATGGGCTGGAACAGGAGCTATAAAATAATCATCCTGCACCTGATATCATGGATTTTCATATTGCAGGGATATTCACTTTCATACATAGTGGCAGAAAAACATGAGCCGTGGAGTAACGAAGTATGGGAGAGAAATGTTGCAGGAAAGAACTATAACGAATCTCCCCAAAAAGAAAAAGTAAATGATAAACTCCCGCAAAACGAACTCCACCAAAATTACACCAACAACGGTAACTGGTTTACCCGGTTGGCGGGTTCTGCGCTGTTCAGAGTAATAATTATTGTCATTGTTTTTTCTCTTCTCGTTTACACGCTGCTAAAACTCTGGACGGATGCGCCTCACATCAGAAATAAAAAATTAGCAAAAAATGCATTGCCTTCCCTGGAAGGTATAGAAGAGAATCTTGAAGAGGCAGATCTTGATCGCTTCCTGAATTTTTCTATCGAAGCTCACGATCACAAAACAGCAGTACGCATTTTATACCTGATACTCATCAGGCATCTTCACGAAAAAAAATGGATCACTTGGAAAAAGGATAAAACGAACGGCGATTTTCTCAGTGAAATGCGGCACCGAAAAACATTTAAGGAGTTCAGGGAACTCACTTTCGCGTTTGAAGTAGTTTGGTACGGCGATGTATCTGTTACAGAACTTGAATATATACAGTTGAGAGATCATTTCAGAGAATACAGGCAGCAAATTGATGAAGCAATCGAATAACAAAAACCTGACTGTGTTGATTGCTATCTCCTTGCTGGTTTTGCTGGGAGTTGGAATTTATCTCTTTGTCAACAGTGGTCAAAAATGGAAATGGTACCACAACTACAAGTCAAATAGTGAGCATCCGTTTGGGACAAGCATTATACGGAATATCATCAAAGAAGCTGCCGGTGTAAGGTTCGTCGAGATGCAAGATTCATTTCCGCTGGAGTTTCCTACGGATACCGTCCGCGGTGTCAGCAATTATCTTTATCTCGGACAAACTCTTTATATTGACTCTACCGAAACACAGCGCCTCCTAAAATTCCTTGAGGCGGGAAACAAAGTGTTTCTTTTTACAGAATCCGTATCTAATCTTCTCACCGATTCATTGCTAAAGCAAGGAATCACCGAAGATGAACCCGAGGAGTATAATGAATTCGAGATGTATGAAGATGATAATGACTTCGAACAGATAAACCCTGATGAACCCGGGGACGAAACAATTTATTATCCACCCTTCAGCAAAAGTGAAGTAACCTTTCAGGTAATTGATTCTGTAGTCGAACTTTCATTGTCCGGCAGTACAGAAAAACTTATTCCCTTAGCTCTCGCCGACCGGTACGATGGTAAAATAATAAGAGAGTACTGGACAAGTTTTGTTGATCACCTCGAAAGTTACTCAGGGCAAAAGGCCGAAGTGCTTGGAACATTCAATAAAAAATATCCAAACCTTGTGATGGTAAAACAAGGAGCCGGATATCTATATATTCATTCTACCCCGCTGATATTTACCAATTACTATATGTTGAACGATACTGCTATGAATTATAACAGGAGCATCCTGAGCAATATGGGCAGCGGAAAAATATTCTGGGACGAATCCAATCGCGAATACGATTACAAAGCACAGCCAAACGACGCGGGAATTCCAAATGAAGGTCCGCTTGAATTTATTCTTTCAGAGCCTTCTATGCGAAAGGGCTGGTATCTCCTGCTGGCGGGCGGAATACTATACCTATCATTCGGAGCGCGCCGGCATCAGCGGATTATTCCGGCAACAGAAAATATGGAAAACACATCCATTGAATACGCCGAAGTAATTTCTCAGTTGTTCATGAAGCAAAGCGATCACAGGCAGTTGATCGTGTTAAAAATGGATCTTTTCAAACTTTTCCTGAGAGAACGCTTAGGAATCCGTGTTCCCCATCAACCCGCAGAAATAAACGAGAAGCTGTATGACACCATTGCCCAGCAAAGCGGGATCAATGCAGCACTGATTCAATCTGTTTTTGATCAGTACAAATACTTTATGGTCGCGGAAAGTGTAGATACTCCCTCGATGCTCGATTTTCACAATAAACTGGAAGAGTTTTATTTTCACAGCAGATAAGAATATCATTTAATATAAGCACTATGTCAGGTCAATCATCCACTGAGCCAAACAAAGGGCAAGCACTCCACAAAAACATTCCTTCAGCAGAAACCAATGTGGCAGATCATTCTATTGAAAAATGGGCGAACGGCAGTCCGTCTTCCGATCGTTTAACGGTACAGCCGGTTTCTGATGCAGTAGAAGAAATAAAATCAGAAATTGGTAAGATCATTGTCGGACAGGGTGAAACCATAGAGCTCCTGCTGATAGGACTGTTTACCGGAGGGCATGTATTATTAGAAGGTCTGCCTGGAATCGCAAAAACAATGATAGCAAAGTTGATAGCCAAAACCATTCAATCAGATTTCAGCCGGATACAGTTTACCCCCGACCTGATGCCAACAGATATTACCGGTACTTCCGTTTTCAATCTCAAAGACTCCTCCTTTCATTTCAGAAAAGGACCTGTCTTTTCCAATCTCATTCTGATAGATGAGATCAACCGCGCACCGGCAAAAACGCAAGCAGCGCTAATGGAGGTGATGGAAGAAAAACAACTGAGCTACGATGGCATCACCTATAAAATGGATTTCCCCTTCTTTGTGATGGCTACACAAAACCCCATAGAACAAGAGGGAACCTACTCACTCCCCGAAGCACAGCTCGATCGCTTCATCTTTAGAATAAAAATGAGCTATCCTTCGCTGGCCGGAGAGCAGCAAATTCTCCATCGCTTTCATAACGACTTCGATACCCATCAGGCAACTGATGTGAAAAAGGTGATTGATCCTCAGAAAATAAAAGAGTTCAGAGCGATTATCGAAAAGGTATTCATACGGCCTGAATTACTGAATTATATTGCAGCAGTCGTGCATGATACGCGCAACAACGGCGACCTGTTCATGGGAGCCTCTCCCCGCGCATCGCTGTCATTGGTAAGATCGGGGAAAGCACTGGCAGCAGCACGTGGTCGTAACTATGTAATACCCGACGACATTAAACAAGTAGCCAAGGCAGTACTCAATCATCGCCTTATTTTGAGCCATGAAAGAGAAATGGAAGGAAGCACTATTGAACAGGTGATTGATGAAATACTCCAAAATGTAGAAGTACCAAGATAATTGCCACAAAAAAACTATCAGCAAAATTTTTTCGCTCATTGAAAGAAGTACCAGGCATATCAAAGCTCAATAGCTTCCGGCTCACTCCGCGATTTTTTATAGTGCTGGGTGCTATTGTAGTGTTATACGCCATCGGTTTTGTGTCGGTCATTGTCGAATTCATCGCCACTCTTTGCCTCAGTTTTCTGATTCTCATTTCAGTAGTTGAAGCGATTGCTCTTTTCAGCAACAGAGTAAAACTGAAAGCAGAGCGGGGCACCGGCAGGCTCTTTTCTCTGGGAGACGAAAACCCAGTACACCTTGTGATAAAGAATGAAGGGAAAATAGGCACCAGAATGGTGCTCTATGATGAACTCCCTTTCCAGTTTCAACTGCGCAATTTCCGGATGGAGGTATCTCTTCCACCCGGAGAAGAAAAAAGACTGAAGTATATATTGCGCCCACTGAAACGAGGTGAGTACCATTTCGGAAAACTGAATGCTATTACCACAGTATTATCGGGCGTGATAGGCCGTCGCCTTCAGCTCGCTTCTGCACAGAAAGTAGAGGTCTTTCCGAGCATAATCCAGATGAAAAAATACGAATTGCTTGCTTTTGCGCGCATCTCTACACTGGAAGGAATAAAAAAAGTGAGGCGACTGGGACATAGTTATGAATTTGAGCAGATCAAGCAATATTCGCTCGGCGATGATGTGCGCAGTGTCAACTGGAAAGCCACCGGCAGAAAAAATGCGTTGATGGTGAATCAGTACGAAGACGAGCGCGCACAACAAGTTTATACCATTATAGACAAGAGCAGGAGTATGCACATGCCCTTCAACGGGCTTTCACTGTTAGACTACAGCATCAATACCAGCCTTGTCATCGCTAACATAGCATTAAAAAAATCCGACAAGGCGGGATTGATCACCTTCAGCAATAAAATAGGAACCACATTGCCCGCTGAGCGCAGTTCGCAGCAACTAAAAAAAATACTTCGCTCTCTCTATTTTGAAAAACCACAGGTGCTTGAGGCAGATTATGATCTGATGTACAGGGCGGTGAAAAATGTCATCCGAGGAAGATCTCTGATCTTCCTCTATTTGAATTTTGAAAGTGCCTACGCATTGGAAAGAGCGCTCCCCGTATTGCAAAAGATCAATCAGCTTCATCTGTTGGTAGTGATGATTTTTGAAAATACCGAATTGCTCAACTACTCCGCAAAAAAGTCAGAATATATCTCTGATATTTATGCACAAACCATCGCCCGCAAGTTGGTATGGGAGAAAAAACAGATTGTTTCAAAATTGAGGAAATACAACATACAAACCATACTGAGCCGCCCCGAAGATCTTTCCATCAACACGGTGAATAAGTATTTGGAGCTAAAGGCGAAGGGGATGACGTAAAAGTGACTGTGTAGCAGCCTTCGGAAGAGTTGTTGGCAGATATAGCAGTGACAAAATATTTTTGATATTTGGAGGTCGGTGGAAGTTTTGATTAATGAATTAGCGGTGGAAAAATCAATAAAAACGAAAATCCCGCCTTGTGAGCGGGACTGTCAGATCCTTTCGGATAGTTTTCACAACGGAAAAATCCTTATTGTGAATTGCTTTACTGTAGGGTGCATAGATACGAATAATTTAAATACCACGATATGAAAAAGAAAAAAATTCTCGGCCTCGACCTTGGTACAAACTCCATTGGCTGGGCTCTTATTGAAGAAGCAGAAACCTCCGGAGCAATACTGGGCTTAGGCAGCAGGATTGTCCCAATGGATAGTACCATGCTTCTCGATTTTGAAAAAGGAAAACCTACTACAAAGAATGTTAACCGCCGGCAAGCAAGGGGAGCGAGAAGATTATTGCAACGATATAAATTAAGGCGGAACCGGCTGACAGCAGCCTTGCAAATTTTAGGATGGATTCCCGAATTTGAAAATTCCCGACAAATGCATCACTACCTCAGTGAATCACCAGGGCATCCTGGTTCAATTCTCACTCCTTTTGAATTGTATGAGCTTAGGGACAGGGCACTCCGTGAAATCGTCACCACAGAGGAACTGGCACGCATTCTCTTTCATTTTAACCAGCGAAGGGGTTTTCTCAGCAATCGCAAAGTGAAAGATGCAGAAGAGGAAAAAGCAAAAACAGAGGAAGATAGTGAAGAGAATGAAGAGACTGCAAAAGGAACAGTCAAAACTTATGAAGAGGTAGAAATTGTTTCTATCGAAGAAGATAAATCCGGAAAAAAAATTATCTTTCACATAACACTTGCAGATGGTAGAGCAGGAATTGCCTTTCAACCTATCCCCTTTACCCAAGGTCAAAAGACAGAGCTGTTGATTACTAAAAAGAACACCAAAAAAGATGGCCAGTCATTTTTCTTCCAATTGCCAAAAAAAATGGATTGGAATTACCGGAAGCACCACATAAATAGTTTAATTGATGAAAGCGGTCTTACTCTCGGTCAGTACTACTATCGCGAATTAAAGCGCAATCCGCATTTCAGAACCAAAGACAATATCATATTGCGCGACAAGTACATTCGGGAATTTGAGGCTATTTGGGATAAACAGACTGAACTGAGGAAAACATCGGGCAAAGAAAGTGAGTTGGTACGCGAAGATGCGATGAGGGCAATTGTCGAAAAGCTCTATAAGAACAATTCGGAACGACAGAATGTGCTATTAAAAAGAGGGTTGAAGTATCTATTTCAAGAAGACATTATTTATTATCAACGGCCACTTAAATCACAGAAAGGCAGTATCAGCAATTGCCGGTATGAACCCAAAAAGAAAGTAATACCTGCCAGCCACCCGCTGTATCAGGAATTCAGAATCCTCGACAAGGTGAACAACCTGCGCGTATATAATATGAAGGACGAGGACTGTACAGAGGAATTCATGACCGATGCTGTCCGCGAAAAAATTATTGAAAAGCTAAATTCGCAAAAGTCAGTAAAGCCCTCTGTGCTAAAGTCAGTACTGCTGCCGAAATCAAAACACACTCAATACTATCTGAGTGAAAACGATGAAAAGCGCCCGATAAAGGGAAATGAAACATTGATTGACATTGCCAATGCCTTGGAGGGTGATCCTTGCAAAGACGCGCTGCTTGCTGACCCGGCTAAGACAGAGGCAATATGGCATATTCTCTATAGTCTGGATAAGGATAAAGATGTAATCCATGCACTCACCAGACCCAAAAATGGTTTGGGAATAAGCGAGGAGTCTGCCAAAAATCTTTCGAAAATCTCTTATACTTCTTCCTATGGTTCCTTGTCTGCCAGAGCTATTAAAAAGTTGCAGTTATTTATGCGTTCAGGTTCTGCGTGGTCGGAAGATGTTATCACAAAACACGAGGCTATAAAAGAGCGTATTGAAAAGATTCTAAACGGGGAAGCAGATGACTTAATAGCGCCTCGCATAAGAGAATTTATTTCGGCAAAAAAAATCACCGGTCTTAGTGAGTTCAAGACTCTGCCTTATTGGGCGGCTGCCTATTTGGTTTACGGTTCTCACTCCATGAGTAGAGACACTACCAGGTGGGAGAAACCCGAAGACATCGAATTATTACCCAAAGACTATTTGCGCAATCCTATCGTACAGCAGGTGGTGAATGAGACCCTACAGTTAGTCAAAGATATTTGGAAGCAATATGGTGTGATGGACGAAATTAGAATAGAGTTGGCACGAGAGTTAAAAAACAGTGCAAAGGAGCGCGATTCCATCAGCAAAAACCAAGTTTCCAATCGAGAACTCAATAATTCCATTCAACTAAAATTGCAGGAATTAGGGCAGCCGATCACCAACAGCGATAAATACCGCTGCTGGTTAGAAAGCCTCGACCTTGCGGCGATTGATAAAAATGAAATTGATAATTATCTGAAATACTTAAAGCCGGATGGCAAATGGAAACCCGCAGCAGGTGAAATAACCAAATACAAGTTATGGGAAGAGCAACACCATCTTTCTCCCTATACCGGAAAACCTATTCCATTGTCTGGATTGTTCGGTGAACAATATCAAATAGATCATATTATTCCACGCCAACGTTTTTACGATGACTCATTGAGCAATAAAGTTGTTGTAGAAGCCTTCGTGAACAAGGACAAAGGAAGCCCCGGACGAAACTATACCGCGTGGGAGTATATCAGTAACGGCCCCGCTACTCCGGGAATTAAAATTCTGGACGAAGAGCGGTACGTTGACTTGATAAATCGCATCTTCAGAGGAACAAAACGGAAGAAGTTGTTGATGAAAGAAATTCCCGCAGACTTTGTGGTGCGGCAGATAAAGGACACGCAATATATTACGAAAGCCATACGCGAAGAGTTGGCGAAGATTGTCAGATTAGATAATGTCCATACAACCACCGGTGGTATCACCGACCATCTGCGAGAGCAATGGGGCATTGCACATTTATTTAAAGAGCTGCTGCTCCCCCGCTTTGAAGCCCTTGAAAAAAAGCTGAAAGAGAAAAACCCTGAGACACGCTTAATAGAGAAGGTCTTTGACAATAACCTGAACAAACACTTATTAAAATTAGAGGGCTATTCCAAACGGCTTGACCATCGCCATCATGCCGCAGATGCATTGGTGGTCGCCTGTACAAAACCTGCTCATATCAAACGATTGAATGATCTAAATAAGACATATCAGCAATTGCGTGAGAATGCAAAAGAGGCTATTCAGGCCGGAATGCAAATCAAGCGAAGAGGCGGCAGTTGGGCGTTTGAAAAGCCGTGGGAAACCTTTCTTGAAGATGCAAGAAAAGAATTGGAGTCGTGCATTGTTTCAATCAAAAACAGAAACCGTCTTCTTACAAAAGGAACCAATAAGCATTTTGTCCGAAATGCTAAGGGAGAAAAAATACTTGTGCAACAAACAAAAGGAACCCTTCTCAGCGCCAGAGGAGAGATGCATCATCTTCAACCCTATGGCGAGACAAGAACGGTGGAGAAGCAACCATTGGCCACGGTAGTAAAATACTATGCACAATGGTTGAAAGAAGGATGGAGCGAAGAAAAAATCAAAACATCCTTTATGCACGGCTGGCAGTTCAGAGCGATACGCCAACTTTTTTGCGATAATACTAATGACCTGAAAAAGGTAAATGCTGCATTGAAAAAAGCGCCCCTATCCGTGAAAGATAGACCCTTGGAAGAATTATCCA
>JADLBA010000231.1 GCA_020848015.1 Crocinitomicaceae bacterium
ACCCGTCAACTTTTTCAAGTGTTAGGTTTTCATAGAAATCTGCACCGCACTGGAGCATAGGGGCAGTGACACAAGAGCCGAGACACTCTACAGTTTTCAGTGTAAACATTCCATCGGAAGTGGTTTCTCCTACTTTTATCTTGAGTGTTTTCTCAATGTGTCTTACTACATCTTCTGCTCCCATCAGCCAGCACGATGAAGTTTGGCAGACCTCGAGTACGCATTTTCCGACGGGTTTCAGGTTGTACATTGTATAGAAGGTAGCAACTTCATAAACCTCGATCGGTTGCAGTTGCAGTAGTGAAGCGACGTAATCCATTACGGGAACACTGAGCCAGCCGTCAAACTCTGCTTGTGCAAGATGCAGTATAGGAAGCAGAGCTGATTTTTGTTTTCCTTCAGGGTACCTGCGAATGATGCGTTGAGCAACCTGCATGGCCTCGTCGCTGAATTGTATCGTTGTCTGTTGGTCGCTCATGTTAATTCAAACAATCAATTTTTTATTGTTTCGTTGTGTGTTTTATTTCTTCATGCGTCTAATTCACCGGCAATTACATTCATACTACTCATAGTCAGAATAGCATCGCTCAGCATTCCGTTGGAGATCATTTCAGGGTAGGCCTGATAAAATATAAAACACGGTCTGCGAAAGTGCAGTCTGAAAGGGGTACGGCCTCCGTTGCTGATAAGGTAAAAACCGAGTTCGCCGTTTCCTCCTTCAACAGCGTGATACACTTCACCTTTTGGGATGTCCGTTTCACCCATTACGATTTTGAAGTGGTAGATCAGTGCTTCCATTTGGTTGTACACCTTTTCTTTTGGCGGGAGGTAAAAATCCGGAACATCCGCATGGAAAGGTCCTTCGGGCATTTTGGCGACGGCCTGCTCAATGATGCGGAGGCTTTCCCGCATTTCGTGAATGCGAACCATAAACCGGTCGTAGGTATCGCCGTTGGTCCCTACCGGAATTTCAAACTGAAAATCTTCATAAGAAGAGTAGGGATTCATCACCCTTACATCATAATCAACACCGGCAGCACGAAGGTTGGGGCCGGTAAATCCGTATTCGAGAGCGCGTTGGGCAGAAATGGATCCGCAGTTGATGGTGCGATCCATAAATATCCTGTTGCGGACTGTAAGACCCTCAAATTCCGTGAGCTTGGCGGGAAACTCTTTCAGGAAAGTATGAAGAAGATCCCAGGCTTTCGGGCTAAAGTCGCGCTCCATTCCACCGATACGTCCAATATTAGTAGTGAGACGGGCACCGCATACCTCTTCATATATCTCGTAGATTTTTTCTCTCCACTGGAAGAGATACAAAAAACCGGTCATTGCACCGGCATCTACTGCAATAACGGTATCGCAGACAATATGATCGGAAATACGCGCCAATTCCATGATGATGACACGCAGGTACTGTGCGCGTTTTGGAATTTCACACCGGATAAGTTTTTCTACCGTCATGTGCCAGCCCATATTGTTAATCGGTGAAGAACAATAGTTCAGCCGGTCAGTAATCGGAGCAATCTGGTTATAGGGGCGGTGCTCGGCGAGTTTTTCAAAAGCGCGGTGGATGTAGCCAATGGTTGGCTCAGCTTTAATAATGATCTCACCGTCCATTGTCAACACATTTTGAAAGATACCGTGTGTTGCAGGGTGTGTCGGGCCGAGATTCAGCGTACTGTAGTCCTTGATTTTGCCGGTCTGAGTTTCTTCTGAAAAGGTTTGTCCGATATTATTGGGAACTTTACTCATTCGTTGATTGCTTGGTATTTTTTTAGAGTTCAGCGGCCAAAATATTTATCCTGTTTATCTTCTCTTCCTGCATCTTCGAGCGCATATTCTTTTCGCATTGGGAAGTAATTCATTTCATCCATATTGAGAATCCTTCTCAAGTCGGGATGTCCCTTGAAACGGAATCCAAAGAAGTCATACTCCTGCCGCTCCTGCCAGTTGGCACTGGCCCAGAGGTGAGTAATGGACGGAACATCCATCTCCTTTTCGCTCATAAATATTTTAACCCGAATACGCCAATTTTTTTCGAGATTGTGCAACTGGTACATCATTGCAAACTCGCTACCGGTGTTTTCGGGGAAATGAATACCACACATTGTGGTAAGAAAAGAAAAACCCAGTTCCGGATCATTTTTTAGAAACTCAAGCACTTTAACAACGATGCTTTTTTCAACGACGAATACAGGGAAGTCATAATCCATCTGAGATGACTTGATGTCCTGTCCGAATTCTGACTCAATTCGTATTTTTACTTTTTCGAGCAATTCACTCATTACCGGTTTTTTATTCAAGTCCATATTGAGCCAGTAAGGCTTTATATTCTGGTGAGGTTCTTCTTGCCCGCCCTTCATTCTTGGCAAGTTCCTGTATTTTCAGGATACCATCGAGTACCTGTTCGGGGCGCGGGGGGCATCCTGGTATATATACATCTACTGGAATAATCCGGTCAATTCCCTGCAATACGCTATAAGTATCAAAAATGCCCCCGCTTGATGCGCAAGCTCCCATACAAAGCACCCATTTAGGTTCAGCCATTTGTTCGTAAACCTGCCTGAGAATAGGGCCCATTTTTTTTGCGATGGTACCCATCACCATCAGAAGGTCGGCCTGACGGGGAGAAAAACTCAGCCGCTCGGAGCCAAAACGCGCAAGATCGTAGTGTGATGCCATGGTAGCCATAAACTCGATTCCACAGCAAGAGGTGGCAAAGGGCAATGGCCAAAGTGAATTAGCGCGAGCCAGTCCGACGGCTTTGTCGAACGTAGTAGCAAAAAAACCACTGCCTTGGTAGCCCTCAGGTTGATTGTCGGGGTGAATATTCACAGCCATTTTTTCTATTTTCTATCGCCTCTTAAAGGCCCTGATTTCTATTTGCGAAACAAGTTCTGCTATTGTAAAGTTCATTGGTCTGTAGGTTGATCGCTTATTCCCAGTCTAATGCTTTTCTGCGGAAAATATAAAAAAGTCCGACCAGCATAAGTCCCATGAAAGTGAACATTTCCCACAATCCAAAAGCTCCTAGCTCTTTAAAATTGACAGCCCAGGGATACATAAAAATTACTTCTACATCAAACAACACAAAAAGAATCGCAACGAGAAAGTATTTTATTGAAAAAGGTGAACGCGCATTTCCGATTACAGGAATTCCGCATTCAAAAGTGTCATCTTTTACTTTACTGGGGCGCTTGGGGCCAAGTGTATGTGTCAGGATCATTGTTGTTACAACAAATCCGAGAGCGACAAGAGCCATAATGACAATGGGAACATATTCAGAGAGATGAGAAGTATTTTCATTCATGGTTGAGTGCCTTGCTGGTACAAAGTGCGGCAAAATTAGACTTACGGGGCAGATAGCGAAGGAAAGAGAGGTCTTTTTTTCACGGAGAAAACTGATATTACTCACTATCGGGCTGAGGTTGGCAATTGTTGCGCTTTCTGTGTATTTCTCTTTTTCTTTTGTGGAGTTATTTTATATACATTCTAAATAATAAAATGGTTCTCTTCCAACCGATATAAGTGCTGTTTTGGGAATTTGTGCCAGTCGAAGGTGCTTCGTAAAATATTACGGGCTAATGCCAAACGATCATCTTGCGGAGCATACTTAATTTACTATCAACCAATGCTGATGAGAATTTTTGGAAGAATAACGGTGATAGTGTGTCACCACTACCGGTGCCGAAAGAAAGGAATCAGTATCCTTTATTTTTCAAAAAAAAATCAACGATGGCAGTGCTATCAATTCAGACAGGGCGGGGACAATAACTATTTCTACTGAAGCATTAGAAGCTCTTGGTTAAAGGCCGAGCAACACCTCTTCGGAAGTTTTTCCGCCGAAGATCATTCGATCGGGATGTTCCAGCATTTCTTTCACTTTCACAAGAAAGCCGACACTTTCTCGCCCGTCAATGATGCGGTGATCATAACTGAGTGCAACATACATTACCGGTCGGATCACTACCTGGCCGTTTTCGGCAACTGGGCGTTCTACGATATTATGCATTACGAGGATGGCACTTTGTGGGGGATTGATAATCGGAGTTGACATCATTGAGCCAAATACTCCACCGTTGGTAATGGTAAATGTTCCTCCCTGCAGGTCGTCAACCGAAATTTTTCCTTCACGTGCCTTTTTTGCGAGGTCACCGATTGAGCGTTCTATTTCTGCGAGGCTCATAGATTCTGCATTGCGGAGGTTAGGTACCATCAGTCCTTTGGGAGTCGAAACAGCTACACCGATATCGCAGTAATCGTGATAGACGATCTCCCCGTTTTCAATGCGTGCATTTACGGCGGGAAAATGATAAAGGGCTTCGCAGATGGCTTTGGTAAAAAATGACATAAAACCGATTCCTACGCCGTATTTTTCCTTGAAAGAATCTTTGTATTTCGCACGAATATCCATAATTGGTTTCATGTTCACCTCGTTGAATGTGGTGAGCATGGCGGTAGTATTTTTCACTGAAACTAACCGTTCAGAAATCTTCTTGCGGAGCGAGGTCATTTTTTCGCGGCGCTCAGTTCTTACACCGGAAGGTCTTGCGGGCAAGGCCGACTCAAAACCGTGAGCCAAAGCGGAAAGGACATCACCTTTGATAATGCGCCCACCGGGGCCACTACCGCTGATTTGGGCGGCAGAGATACCGTTTTCTGACATCAACTTTGCAGCAGAAGGAGAAGGAAATCCATTTGTTCTTTCGTTGGTGTCGTCAACTGTGGCAGGTTGTGGAGTTGACTTTTTTTCTTCTGCTTTTACAGATGGAGTAGCAGCAACTTCAGCCTTGATCGTTTCTTTCACAACCCCGGCAGGTCTTGATGCAGCAGTATCAATAGAACAAACAATGTCACCCACAGCTACAGTGGTTCCGGCTTCAGCTTTCAGGGTGATGATTCCTGCGGCCTCAGCCGAGAGTTCCAGAGTTGCTTTGTCAGAGTCAATTTCGGCGATTGACTGATCTTTTTCCACCCAGTCGCCAGTCTTCACCAACCAGTTGGCGATGATTACCTCACTGATGGATTCGCCCGGAGAGGGCACTTTCATTTCGAGTTGGGCCATATTATTTTTCTTGGCAATTACTGTTTTTACAGCCTGTCAAATGTAGGTTGTAGTGAATAAACAATTAAAGCATTTCTCATGCTTTCACTTTCGCGTTTTTAAAAAGTTTATTCATCATTGTCTTTGTGCGGTGTTCGTGCACTTTCGGTGAGCCTGTTGCCGGCGAAGCCGAAGCGGGCAGGGCAATTACTTCGAGATTCAGGTCGCGGAGTACGCGGAGTATATACCCCCAAGCCCCCATATTTTCAGGCTCCTCCTGCATCCAGATCAGTTTTGAATTTTTTGGATAGGTTTTCAGCAGTGTACGAATCTGTTTTTCAGGCAGGGGATAAAGCTGTTCAAGCCGGACGATGGCAAGATTCTCGCCGCTGCCAGTCTTCTCTTTTTCTTCGAGAATATCATAATAAACTTTACCACTGCAGAAGACAACGGTATCCACTTCTTTTTTGCTGACTATCACATCATCTATTATTTCCCTGAATCTGCCGGCAGCCATTTCTTTTATGGAAGAAACAGCTTTTGGATAACGGAGCAGTTTTTTCGGAGTAAAGACGATCAGCGGTTTGCGGAAAGACCATTTTACCTGTCGTCGGAGAAGATGGAAGAAATTGGAAGGTTCAGTGATATTGCAGACCTGCATATTGTTCTCGGCACATAATGTCAGGAATCGCTCCAATCGCCCGCTGCTATGCTCCGACCCCTGTCCTTCATATCCATGCGGAAGGAAGAGTGTAATCCCATTCATTGTATTCCATTTGTCTTCTGCGGCACTGATGAACTGGTCAATAATGATCTGAGCACCGTTATTGAAATCTCCGAATTGAGCTTCCCAGATGGTCAGCCCATTGGGTGTGCCAAAAGCATAACCATAGTCAAAGCCAAGTACACCGTATTCGGAAAGCAGGCTATTGTATATAGTGAATTTTGCCTGATTCTTTCCGAGCATATTCAGCAGGATGAATTCTTTTTCCTGATCTTCATCTGTTTTCACAACCGCATGGCGATGAGAAAAAGTACCGCGTTCTACGTCTTGTCCAGAAACGCGAACAGGATATCCCTCTTCGAGCAACGAGGCATAGGCGAGTAATTCTCCCATGGCCCAGTCGAGCTTGTCAGAGTTAAGCATTGCAAGACGGTCTTCAAATACCTTTTCAATTTTGCGAAAAAATTTTTCTCCTGCCGGCAAGGTGTTGATTTTCTTTCCTAGTTCAATGAGTTTCTTTTGATCAAAACTTGTATCCGGAGACTGGTCAAAGTCATCATCTTCCGCTTTTTTTATTCCTTTCCAGGTTTCTTCCAAAAAATGTTTTACAAATATTTTTTCCTGTGTACGTGAAGCTTCGTAACAGGCATCGAGATGCGCTTCAAATCGTGCGCGCACAGTTTCTGCATATTCTTTATCAATGGTTCCTTCGGAGATTAGCTTTTCGGTGTAGATTTCACGCAGGCTCGGATGAGCAGCGATGAGTTTATACAATGTTGGTTGTGTGAACTTTGGCTCATCACCTTCATTGTGTCCATATTTCCGGTAACCGAGCAAATCCACAAAAACATCCATATTCCACCGGTCTCTGTATTCTAGTGCAATGTGCATGGTTTGCAGAACAGCTTCGAGATCGTCAGCATTGACATGGAAAACAGGACAAAGGGTTGTTTTGGCGACATCGGTGCAATAAATAGACGATCGTCCATCGAGGTAATTGGTGGTAAAACCGACTTGGTTGTTGGTTACGATATGAATGGTACCACCAGCACGGTATCCGTCGAGCAGAGCCATCTGCACGACTTCATACACAATTCCCTGCGCAGCCAGTGCGGCATCACCGTGTATCAGTACCGGTACAATACTCCTTTCATTGTTGTGATAATGGTCTATTTTAGCACGTGTAAGTCCTTCTACAACAGAGTCAACTGCTTCGAGGTGTGACGGATTCGGGCAAAGGGAAATATGCACTTTTTTACCATCTACAGTAATATCGCGGGAATATCCGAGGTGATATTTTACGTCTCCGTCAAATCCGCCTTCTTCATACTCTACTCCGTCAAATTCGCGAAATATCTCTTCCTGAGGCTTGCCTAAAATATTGGTGAGAATATTCAGCCTTCCGCGGTGAGCCATTCCAATCACAAACTCTTTTACCCCTATTTCTGCGCCTTGCCTTACGAGATAATCCATTGCAGGGACGACCGCCTCACATCCTTCAACGCTGAATCTCTTTTGCCCTACAAATTTTTTATGGATGTATTGTTCAAAGCTGGAAGCTTTGGTAGCCATTTCGAATATCTTCTTTTTCTCTTCGGTACTGAACTTTCTCCTGTTTACTAATTCTATACGGTCACGCAGCCATTGCACCCGCTCAGGATCCCTGATATACGTGTATTCAATACCAATACTTTGGCAATAGGTTTCTTCGAGAAGCTGGATGATATTGCGCAGAGTGGTGGCTCCAAGACCTACTTCTGTGCCCGCGTGGAAAGTTTCATCAAGATCTGCCTCGTTGAGGCCGAAGTGAGCGATGTCGAGTGTGGGAGAATATTTTCTCCGTTCTCTGACTGGATTTGTTTTGGTGAAAAGATGTCCCCGTTGGCGGTATGCATTTATCAGATTAATGACGCGGAACTCCCGGTTCATATTGAGTCCGCTTTCTCCATCGGCGGAAGAAAAATCAGCTTTTTGGAATTCGTATCCCTCAAAAAAGCGCTTCCAGGAAATGTCCACCGAAAGCGGATCCTTTTTGTACTGCAGGTACAATCCATCAATGCTGTTGATATCTGAGTTGCTCAAAAACGAAGTATCCATACGGACCAAATTTGGGTTAATGGTCAGTAGCCTGCAAAAGCAGGCTTCATTCCGGCTTCAAAGATAGGTGAATGAAAAATGTGAAGACCAAGCCGGCAAATAAACAATCCACAACGGAGATTGATCTGTTCAAAAGATTACATAGTTACCTGAATATCCTGCGCAGCTCCACCTTTTGCCTTTCACTGTTGATGATCAGTTGTGTGATCTTTTTAGCCGCCTCGTTCAGGGGGAGGTCTGCAATGACTTGTCCGAGCTGATTTTCCGGTAATCCGATACGGTAAATGATGGGCAACATTCGGTGTTTCTCTTTAGACAATAAATGATATATCACTGGGAAAAGATACTGGAACAATGCCTCATCAGGCGAGCCGGAAGGGTTTTCCGGAAAGGCGATGTCAGTCCCCATGGAGCCAAAGTCTTTTTTGATCTGGTCAGCAGTTTCGCTGTACCAAAGATGGGTTGGAAAATTTTTGGGGTTCATCCTGATGCGTTCAGTATTGCCGCTCCGTTAGTCGGGAGGCAAAGTCTTCAAGGTATTTTTTCCGAGAGTCATCCGCATTTACCGAAGATAAATGATTCAGTGCTGAATTTAAATATTGTTTTGAAAAGGAAAGCGCTTCGTCGTCTATCATCAGATCCTGCATGAGTCCTTTCACAATGCGGATTTTTTGATCGGGTTTGTGAGAGGAGCCGGCGAGGCCGCTCAGTTGGAGGCGTTGTTTTTCGGATGCTTTTTCAAAGGTACGGATATGAAGAAATGTTTTTTTATCTGATAGAATATCTCCACCAGCCTGCTTTCCGAAAATTTTCGGATCGCCGAATGTGTCCAGATAGTCATCGCAAAGCTGGAAAGAAATACCGAGTTGCTCTCCGAAAAGTTGCAAATGGGAAATATCCTCCTCTCCAGCACCGGCAATGATAGCTCCCATAGAAAGAGCGCCACCAAGAAGTACCGCTGTTTTGAGCCGTATCATTTCAAGGTATTCGCTTATAGAAACATTCGCACGTGATTCAAAATGCATATCGAGTTGCTGACCTATACAGACACTGGTGGCTGTTTTATTAAAGACGCTGAGGAGTTGCGGAAGTTTTGATAGTGGCGACCGACTTATCAGTTCATACGCTTGAATCAACATGGCATCCCCGCTGAGAATAGCGGTACTGGAGTTCCATTTTTCATGCACTGTTGGTTGCCCGCGCCTGAGCGGGGCTTTGTCCATGATGTCATCGTGCATCAGCGTGAAATTGTGGAAGATTTCAATGGCTAATGCGGCATCCAATGCATCTGCTGTTTTTCCGCCAAAAATCTCGCATCCCATCAGTGTGAGAGCTGGGCGCATTCTTTTTCCACCCATACCGAGGATATATCGGATAGGTTCAAAAAGATCATCCCGAGACGTTGAATTTCTATGCGATTCAACGTGCTGTTCAATCAGATACTGGAGTTCTTCGAATGAAGTCATAAAGGCAGTTGAAAATAGTGGCTCAGAGACCTATTTTAAGTTGTTGCAGCAGGTATTTCCCATAGCCACTGTTAATAAGGGGTTGGGCTAAATGTTCCAACTGATCTCCATTGATATATCGCATCCGCCAAGCCACCTCTTCGATACATCCGATCTTCAGCCCCTGGCGTTCTTCGATTACCTGAACATACTGTCCTGCCTGCATCAGCGAGGCAAAGGTGCCGGTGTCGAGCCATGCGGTACCGCGTCCGAGCTTCTGAACTTTTAGCTGACCACGCTTAAGATATTCCTTGTTTACATCTGTTATTTCAAATTCTCCTCTGGCACTGGGCTGAAGGTTGCGGGCTATTTCAATCACATCATTGTTGTAAAAATACAGTCCCGGAACAGCATAATTACTCTGCGGATGTTTCGGTTTTTCTTCAATTGAAGTAACATGGTTGGAAGCATCAAAGGTCACAACGCCATAGCGTTCCGGATCGCTGACGCGGTAGGCGTAAACCAGTCCGCCGTCAACATTATTATTTTCACGCAAAAGAGAACCGATACCCATTCCGTAAAAAATATTATCGCCGAGTATCAGTGCCGCTTTTTCATTGCCGATAAATGGTGCTCCAAGTACAAAAGCTTGTGCCAGTCCGTTCGGCACATTTTGTTCGGTATAAGAAAACTCGCATCCGAGTTGTTTCCCATCGCCGAGTAGTTGCCTGAATCCAGGAAGATCATGAGGAGTAGAAATAATCAGTATTTCACGGATGCCGGCTAACATCAGCGTACTAAGCGGGTAGTAGATCATGGGCTTGTCATATACCGGCATTAATTGTTTACTTACGGCTAAGGTCAGCGGGTACAGCCGTGTGCCGGAACCGCCGGCCAAAATAATTCCTTTCATGAATAAATATTTTTACAAATAATGTACTGCGAATTACGGAATAGATATTCGGACATTCTTTTATTATTTTATGTGAGGGTTGTCAGAGTTTTTGTTGATAGGATTGTTGAAGGCGGATTTTACACCACATGAAGTGAAATTTATTTTGTATTGTGTCTTATACTGAAAAGAGCTTATTTATGTGAAAAAAAAGTGAGATGATGACTAGTGGTCAAAAAGAATTTTCTGCAATTTCAGGGGCTCACCGATCTTCTTCATTTTCGTCTTTCTTTTCCGATGCACTGATTTCTTCGATCTTTTTCATTGTCCATTCATCGCCGTAGTGAAGATCATCTTCTTCATCAATGATCTGTATGAATGGCTCACTGAATGCCTTCGTAGTGAGTGAGCGTTGGAATGATAATAATAATGAGGGAAGAACGATTAGGTTGGTAAGCATAGCTGTCAGCAATGTAAGGCTGGTGAGAATACCCAATGCTCTCGTACCATCAAACTCGGAAAATGCAAAAATACCGAAGCCGAAAAGGAGCACAGTGGAAGTAAAAAGAATGCTCGATCCGGTGTCTTTCACTGCAATTAAAGTTGATTCCTTGATGTTCCATTGCAGCAACCTCAGTTCCTGTCTGTATTTTGCAAGCAGGTGAATGGTATTGTCAACCGTAATTCCAAAAGCAATACTAAAAACGAGAATTGTTGAGGGCTTCAGAGGTATATTGAAAAATCCCATAAGTCCGGCAGTGATCAATTGAGGAATGATGTTAGGGATCAGGCTGATAAAAACCATCCGGGCACTCCGGAACATGGCAGCCATCAGTAGTGAGATAACAACGACCGCAAAAAGCAGGCTGCTGAATAGATTATCCACAAGATAGCGGGTGCCTTTCAGGAAAACAATACTTGTTCCCGTGAGAATCACATCGAATTTATCTTTTTCAAAAATGGAATCAACTTTGGGCTGCAGATCGTCGAGGAGTTTCGCCATTTCTATCGTCCCGATATCGGCAACGTGAGCGGTGATCCGTGTCACACTCTTAGTGGAGTCTATAAATGATTTTTGGCTTTTTCCTGTTTCATAATGCTGTTTGAAATAGGGGCCGATGAAACTTTGTTCATTTCGCTGAATAAGTCCATATCGTTCAGGGTCTCCGTTATAAAAAGCCTGGCGGCCAAATTTGCTGGCATCGGCAATTGAAAGAGATTTTGAAAACTGTGGATAGGTTGCTAGTACTTCCTGCATTTCATCAATCTTGGCAATGACCTGTGGCCGTGTAATCATACCTTCTTTTTTCGACCGAACCATGATCTCAAAGGGCATCACACCATTAAAATATTTTTCAAACCAGCGCAGATCAGTAATTACTCTGTCGTTTTTCGGAAGGTCATCTACAATGTTGCCGGTTGTTTTTATCAGGGTCAGCCCATAAATACTAATGCCGGTAATAAGGAGGGTGATGGAATAGATAAGCCTTCGCCTCCGTGTGATAAGCCTGACAAGGCTATTCAGTACGCTGAGAAGCCAGCGCATATCAAGGTGTTTCAGATGGCGCGCACGCGGTGCCTCGGTGTATGAAAAGAAAATCGGAAAAGTCAGCAGTGAAATGAAAAACATCAGCATCGAGTTCAACGCTGATATCACCCCAAACTCTTTCAGCAGGTCGCTTTCTACAAAAATAAAAGTGGCAAACCCTACCGAAGTTGTGGCATTGATCATAAATGCAGCTTCGCCAACTTTTTGAATTACACGCGCCATCGCACGCATTTTATTTCCATGCCGGATATACTCCTGGTGATATTTCGTCAGCAGATAGATGCAGTTTGGTACACCTATCACGATCATCAGTGGTGGCATCAACCCCATTAATATTGTGATCGGGTAATTGAACAGCGCAATCGTTCCCATAGAGATCACTACTCCCATCGCAATGATGACCATGCACACAAACACGGCACGAAGGCTGCGAAAGAAAATGAAAAGGAGGGCTGCGCTGACGATGAGAGACAGGTAGGTGAAAAACATCAACTCAGCCTTCACTTTCGCGGTGATTTCCGAGCGAACAAACGGAAGTCCTGAGATATAGGTTGTAATTCTTGTGTCAGAGGAAAAACGGTCTGATTGGGCGACGATTTGCTCTACCGCGTCTCCGCGGTTTTCCGAATCGAAAAGTGCGGCATTCACAAAAATCATCATCAAGGTCGCATCCGACTTCGATTTGTAAAGAAGACCATCATAAAATGGCAGTTCCGTCAGGCGCTTGTGAATAGAATCCACCTGCAACTGCGAAGAGGGGATTGTCTTTACCAACTTCTTAAATCGAAAGCGCTGGTCTGAAGTATCAGCATACATTTCGTAGCAATGAGCAGCAGAGAATACAGAATCTACTGCAGAACGTTGAACTTTTTGCTTTTTTCCATTGATAACCGTATCAACAGGGACGGTTATTTTTTTAAGGTCTTCTCCGAGTTTTTTCCAGCGGTTGAAATTCTGAAGTTCCCAGATTTCCGGATCGTTGGCTCCAATTACCAGGACGTTTCCATCTTCTGAAAATTGCTTGATAAAATTGTTATAATCAATATAAGTAGAATCGTCTGTTGGAAGCACACCGCCAAACTTGTAACTCATCCTCACATTGCGTGCTTCCCATCCCATCCAGGCGGTGAGAAGCACCATCATCAAACCGAGAGGAATACGATGGCGAAGAATAAAAGCAGAAATCGAAGCCCACATAATCGAAACAACAGTTAAGGCGCAAAGAAAAGCCAAAACACGATTCATGGTGATACTCGTAAAGCACTGCTCGTGTCGCGGATTGATTCGGGAATTTCTGAAAATCGCCGGGCTGTATTGCTTGCCGGCTCCGCCTCATGTCAAAGAAATTAGGGAAAGTCATCCAAACAATGTATTCATTGCCGGGCAGGCACTGAATTATGGTTGCTGCGGAAGGACAGGGAATTATTGCAGATACTCATTGAGGCTATTTTCACGCATTAATTTACCTGTTTTGCCCTTAGACGGGCTTTCAATCAGGCAGGCACAAAGTACTGTTTCGGATATGCAATCGGTATTACATTTGCCAGCCTTATAAATTATCATTTATGAAAGTCAATAGCTTCATCTTAGCATTATTGGGTCTGTTCTTTTGCTTTTGTGTAATAGAGTCTGCTGCCCAAGACAAAAAGTCAATCATCCTTACAGTGGATAATGATGCCATCACACTGGAAGAGTTTGAGAATATTTTTAAGAAAAACAACAGCGATTCAATTATCACAAAAGAGGCTCTTGATGATTATATGGAGCTTTTTATCAATTTTAAGTTGAAGGTAAAAGAGGCGAAGGAAATGGGAATGGATACCATTTCAAAATTTCGCAATGAGTTGCTGGGCTACAGGGCTCAACTTGCCCGTCCATATCTTACTGACACGGAGGTGCAGGACGCGTTAGTGAAAGAAGCCTACGAGCACATGAAATACGAAGTGAAGGCCGCTCACATACTTGTGAAATGCGATCCTACTGCTTCTCCGCAGGATACACTGGCCGCTTATAATAAAATCATGGAACTCCGGAATCGCGTGATCAAGGGAGAAGACTTTGCGACGATTGCAAAAGAAAAAAGTGACGATCCGAGTGCTAAAGAAAATGGAGGGGAACTCGGATATTTCACTGCTTTCCAAATGGTTTATCCTTTTGAAAATGGAGCCTATAATACTCCCGTTGGCAGTGTTAGTATGCCCGTTAGAAGCCGCTATGGGTATCATCTGATAAAGGTTGAAGATAAAAGGCCGGCAAGGGGTGAGATACACGTTGAGCACATCATGGTAAAGGAAAAGGAAGAGGAGAACGGATCGTTCAATGCAAGGGCAAAAATTCAAGAAATAGCAGGGAAGGTAAAAGCGGGAGAAAGTTTTGAAGATTTGGCCGCGAAATATAGCGATGACGGAAGTTCAGCAAAAAAAGGTGGGGAATTGCCCTGGTTCGGAACGAACAAAATGGTGCCGGAATTTGAAAGCGCTGCATTCGCACTGACAAAAGACGGAGAAGTAAGCGATCCATTCAAGACTCAGTTCGGATGGCATATTGTAAAAAGGATAGGTTACAAGCCGCTGGATTCTTTCGATAAGCTCGAAAAGGAGATCAAAAATAAAGTGTCGAAAGATGTGCGTGCAGAACAGACCCGCCAGTCATTTATCAATAAGTTGAAGAAAACATACAACTATCACTTTTACGACGCATCTGCCACAAAACTTGCTGCAAAGGCTGATACAAGTGTGTTTAACGGAAAGCTGAAAGCAAAGAAAAAGGTACTGAAAGCTCCTCTGTTCGAAATCAACGGCCACAAATACAGTAATTCGGATTTTGTAAATTTCCTGAAAAAGAAATCCGGTTTGCAAACGAATATGACACCTCATCAGTTTGTCCTTTCGGAGGCAAATCAGTTTGCACAGGAAGAATTATTAAAGCTCGAAGATTCAAAGTTGGAAGAGAAATACGATGCGTTCAGGTTATTGGTAAATGAGTACAGGGAGGGCATCCTCCTTTTTGAGTTGACCGATCAAAAGGTGTGGTCGAAAGCGGTAAAAGATACTGTAGGAATGGAAAAATATTATGAAGATAATAAGCAATTGTTCACGTGGCCTGACCGGGCTGACGTGATCATTTATACGTGCGCTGATGAAAAAATTGCAAAGCAGTTGCGCGAATTGCTAAAAGCCGGAGTAGATAAATCCGATATTGCCGGTCAACTGAATGATGGTACCCAATTGAATCTCCAGATAGAGCGTGGGTTGTATTCCGGTGACGATAAAGAGGTGCTGACCATGACAAGTTGGGCAAAAGGACTGAGCCAGAATATCCCCTACAACAATCAGATCGTGGTGATTGACTTTATTGATATCATTCCTTCTTCTGTGAAAAGACTGAGTGAAGCAAGGGGGCTTATCACTTCTGATTACCAGACCTGGCTGGAGGAAAAGTGGATTCAAGACCTTCGTTCAAAGCATACTTTTAAGGTCAATAAAGAAATTCTGTACTCGATTCATTGATGAAATACAGAGCGCTGATTTTTTTCTCCAGCGGGATATTTGTACTCTCTGCCTGTAATAAAAAGAGAGGTGAGGGTTATATTGTGGCACGTGTGGGAACCAAAGAACTCACTTGGGCACAATTGAAAGAAGTAATTCCTGATAATTCTTCTCCCGGAGATAGTGTCCAGCTTGCGGAGCGCTATATTACCGACTGGGTGCGCGAACAAGCAGTACTAATACAGGCAGAAGAAAATCTCGCAGAAGAAAAAAAGGATTTTGAGGGTCGTATAGAAAATTACCGCAAGTCGTTGCTGATCTATACTTATGAACAGGAATGGGTCAGACAAAAGCTGGATACCAATGTCAGTTAATCTGAGATCGAAGAATACTACAACAGCAATCAACAGAATTTTCAGTTAAAAGATTACATTGTAAAGGTGAAATTTTGTGCTATTAGTAACGAGAACAAACAGATCAAGACCTTGAAAAAATTGTTTTACTCAACCGATCCCGCAGATATCGTAAAGTGGCAGTTGTTCTGCGTGGACAATGGTGCCAGTTTCTATTTTGACGAAGATAAGTGGCTGCTGTGGGATGAATTCATCCAGCAGGTACCATTGCAGGTTTATGACAGAGAT
>JADLBA010000232.1 GCA_020848015.1 Crocinitomicaceae bacterium
AATATTTCCGAAGTCAGTACTATTGCCGATGATCCGAGAATCATCAATACCAGAAGCGGAATCATCATCAACCAGATGGAGGTAGAAATAATTTACAGGAGTAGAGATTTTTGAAAAAAAACAGACAATATTTTCCCTGAAAACCATATAGCAATATCAATCTTATGAAACTTCATCTCGGTTGCGGACAACGGTATTTCGATGGATATGTTAATATTGACTACCCCATGACGGAGCATTCCGTTCAGGAAAAAAGTGTTGCGGATATTCAGGCAGATTTACTCAAACTGAAATATGACAGGGAAAGCATTGAAGAGGTTCGCTTGCATCATGTCTTCGAACATTTTTCAAGACCTGTTGCCTGTGCCCTTCTTTCCAACTGGTATTTATGGTTGAAAAATGACGGCGTGCTTCACATTGAAGTCCCAGATTTTGAACGTACTGCAAAAGCAGCTCTGAGCACCTTTAAAAGTCAGAAAATGAAGCGCGTTGCACTCCGCCATATTTTTGGCTCGCAGGAAGCTCACTGGGCTGTCCACTTTGAAGGATACTCCGAAAATCTACTGACCACCTTGCTGGAATTATTTGGATTCCATATTGTGAAAGTAAAGAAGAATAGCTGGAAAGGCACCTATAATATTGAAGTCCTTGCGCAGAAAAAAGATGTGAGCCGATCAGTGGGCGATATGGAAAATTCAGCACGCTTGTATCTGTCTAAATACCTGGTGGATGAAGGAGAATCCGAAAGGCGGTTGCTCGAAACCTATATGAAAATCTACCGCAACCATCTGATCTTCTGAAATGGATACTGTTACTGTCATCATTCCCGTATGGAACCGTGAAAATACTATTGTATCGGCTGTCAGGAGTGCGCTTGATCAAACCTGGCCGGTAATGGAAGTATTGGTATGTGACGATGGCTCCATTGATAATACCAAAAAACTTGCTGCTTCGATAAACGACACCAGAGTAAAAGTGATTGAAGGGCAACATTCGGGAAGACCTGCTGTCCCAAGAAACAGAGGCATTCATCTATCAAAAGGCGAATGGATTGCCTTCCTCGACAGCGATGATGCCTGGCTTCCGCAAAAAATTGAAAAACAATTCAAGATTCTCAAACAGATTAGCTGCCAAGCTTCCTCTACCAATGCCTTCAGAGTGCTGCCAAAAATGGGACGCAGCACTCCTTACCTGAATAAGCAACAAGAGATCATCAGTTTTGACCATCTGATAAAGGTAAATGGTGTGATCTGCAGCTCTGTATTAGTGCATAGATCCGTTCTTGAAAAAACAGGAGGATTCCCCGAAGAAGAGCACCTGAAGGCGGTCGAAGACTATGCCTTGTGGCTGCGTATTTCTACACTCACCAACTTCGCATACCTTGAAGAATGCCTTGTAGATTATTGTGATGATCCTGCGGGAAGTATTCGCGCTGGTGTAAAAGAAAGAGAGCAAAGGGAAAATGTAATTCGCAATTTTTGGGAATGGACCTCCGAAGGAAGCACTCTTAATGATCAGCAGAGAAAATCTTTAATGAAACAGATGAAGACTGCGATGAAAAATAACGGACGCTCCTTTTGGGAACGAAGAAAAATTAAATAACCCCTTATCCTCCTTGAACGACGGGACCTATGAGGAAGCTGAAGATCATACATGCGGTAGAGTCATATTACCCTTCAGTGGGAGGTATGCAGGAAGTAGTGAAACAATTGTCGGAAAGACTCGCCGGCATCGGACACGAAGTGACCGTTGTTACCCGCAGAATTCCAAACCGGAATTTTTCTTCTCTCAACGGAGTAGTTATACGTGAGTTTGATATTTCAGGGAATATGGTTTCTGGCTATACCGGAAATATTGCTGAGTATGAACATTTTTTACTGAACGAAACCGGTGAGGCGGATGTTATTTCATTCTTTGCAGCACAACAATGGGCCTCTGACTTAGCTCTCCCGTTATTGAAAAAAATTTCTGCAAAAAAAGTGAATGTCCCAACCGGATATTCAGGTCTTTTTGTTCCCGAATTCAAAGAATATTTTGAAAAAATGAAAGTATGGATGAGGGAATATGATGCCAATGTATTTCTGTCTGATAACTACAGAGATATTCATTTTGCGCGGGAAAATGGTATCAATCGTATTCATCTCATCCCTAACGGTGCTGCAGAAGATGAGTTCATGGAACCCAGTGTATTAGACATCAGAAGAAAACTTGGCATCCCTCAAGGTCATTTCCTTCTGTTGCATGTCGGATCTTTCACATTCACCAAGGGACAACATCTGGCAGCTGAAATATTTCTAAAGTCAGGACTGAAAAATGCAACGTTGGTTTTGGTAGGAAATGGCTATAACCGGTTTTATTTTGGTCTGATGAAAAAAACATTGCTTTTCATCCGGCTCATGATTAGTAAGCTGACCGGTTCAAAACGGATTATTTGTACGTCGTTGTCAAGAAAAGAAACAGTAGATATTTTCAGGGAGGCCGACCTGTTTATTTTCCCTTCCATGATTGAATGTTCGCCTATTGTGCTTTTTGAATCCATGGCGGCAAAGACTCCTTTTTTTGTGACCGATGTTGGAAATGCTGCGGAAATTGTAAGCTGGAGCGGCGGAGGATGGATCATGCCGACCCGTATTGATCAGCAGGGATTCAGTCATCCTGTTATTCGCGATGCCGTAATAATGCTGCAGCAAATTGCCGGCGATAAAATTGGAAG